>CAYOKC010000118.1:0-12012 GCA_964404415.1 uncultured Leptolinea sp.
CTCATGGAAAATGATCTGCCGGGTTATTTCCAAACCCCATCCCAATAAATACAACATTCCTATGATAGGAATTAAAGTGATCAAACCAGCGATCAGTAACTTTTGAAACCAGTTCTGATCTTTAAACGTGAAACCGAAGGGCGCACTGAAGTCCATTAACCAACTCCTTATAAATGAATTCTAAAAATGGACAAACTGGTCCACTTTGATGACAAAAACTGTAGCTTTTTTTCCACCTTGTTCCAGCGGCTGAACACAATTCTCTTTAATTGTCGCTATTGCTTTATCAACCTGATCATCTTCTACACCGATCAAAAGGGTAGTAGAACCGCGATGGAAGAAACCGCCGGTAGAGGCAATCATTGTTACGGAGAAACCGGATTCAGTCAACGCATGGGAAACCTGATCGTTGTCCACATCGCGTATGATCGTAATAATCAGTTTCATAATCAGAACTCCTCAAAATGTTCAATATTGATATCAAAAATGGTCGCACCGCCTACATTGATCGGTGTGGGAGTGGGCAGCGGAAGCGGAGCGCTTTCCAAGGGTACCGCGAGATATTCTATTCTTTGCTGGCAGCTCTTTTTCAGGGCTTCTTCCGCTTTTTGGACATCCGACGGGTTCAACCCAAGTAAAAGGGTTGAATTGCGGCGACCCAGGAAACCGCCAACACTGGGAAGGCGGGTTGCTGATATGTTAACCGCTTTCAACGCGGAAAAGGCGGCATCAATATCCTGCGCCTGAATAACCGCGATGATCATTTTTGTTGTGGCATTTTCACTTGTAGTGGTCATAGGCTCTCATTATTAATTAGATATTAATCTCTTTTCGTATTGTACATATACTGACATGAAAGGTCAAATCTGAAATTATAATAGAATGAGTTATCTCTAAGAATCAGAAAATGGAAACCATACATGAACTACTATGACCCGGCCGATTATTCAGATTCTGAAGACCAGCAAAATGACTCTTCGCAAATACCCGCAAATAATTCTGATCTAGAGAATAAAAATGGAAATACTCACGAAATTAAACCCGATTTTCCTCTTGAGGATATTGAGGAACGACGGTCGGCTCAAGAGAAGCAACAAAAGAAATCGCCATTCCCCGTAAGCAGCACGGGGGAATATATTATCACTGAAACGGGACCTACTGCTTCGCTTAATGATCCAAGAATTCCAACCGGAGCAACACCTGTTCCGAAGCGTCACGCGCCTCCATATGCCACACAGCCTTTTTTTTACAATCAGGTATCCGCCAATTCGCGAGTCAATTCGCAACCTGTAGTTTCAAATACCACAACTACATCATCAAGCCCGGTTGAACCGGTCCATCAATCACAGACTGTCAAACCGCCATCCACACCGTCACCTAAAAAGCCGGGAAAACGAAAGGGCGGCGGAAACAAAGATAACGGATGTTTCATAAAAGCTGTGATTGGTGTGCTTATTCTTAGTATCGCCAGTGTTTTCATTCTGGGGATCATTGCCATCTATCAATATCTTTCACTTGCTTCCACCCTCCCGGAAATAAACAACCTATCTGAAAAAACATCGCAATTTGAAACAACCCGGATCATGGACCGGAATGGTGATTTGCTTTACGAAATGATCAGTCCGACGGCCGGTAGAAGAACCTATGTGCCGCTGGAGAAGATTTCGCCATATCTTGTGGCTGCAACCATCGCTACAGAAGATAAAGATTATTACTCCCATCCTGGTTTTGATCCTTTCGCCATTTTCCGGGCTTTGGTCCAGAACACAACTACCGGCGACACTGTCTCAGGCGCGTCAACTATTACCCAACAGTTGACGCGTACATTGCTTTTTTCGCAGGAAGAGCGGTTTGAGGTATCTTTCCGGCGAAAGACGCGAGAAATTGTTTTGGCAGCTGAAATAACCCGTAAATATTCAAAAGAACAGATACTTGAGATGTATCTCAATGAGGTGTACTACGGAAATTTAGCGTACGGTATTGAGGCAGCCGCGGAAACATATTTTGACACAACCGCGGATAAATTGACATTAAGCCAGGCGTCATTTCTCGCCGGGCTGCCTCAGGCTCCAGGTGTATATGACATTTTTACAAACCCTGAAGAAACCCTTCAGCGGCAGGTTCAGGTTCTTGACCTGATGGTCCGGTTATCTGATGAAAAAAACTGTATCTATGTAAGCACCAACGTTCAACCTGTATGTATTGACGCGAATAACGCGGCTCGGGCTGCGGTGGAGACAGCTGATCACCAGTTTCAATTTCGTGAGAACAATATGCGGTTTCCCCACTGGGTAAACTACATTCGGGCTCAGCTTGAACAGCAATATGATCCTCAAACTATCTACAAGTCAGGTTTCACGGTTTATACGACGGTAGATCCGGCATTGCAGGGATTAGCAGAGCGCGTGGTGAAGGAGCAGGTTTCAACTCTGGGAGACTATAACGTCACTGATGGGGCTCTTGTTGCCATACAGCCTTCAACAGGTGAAATACTGAGTATGGTTGGGTCGGCAGATTTTAATAATGTTGAGATCAGCGGACAGGTTAACATGGCCGTCAGTCCCCGGCAACCAGGTTCGTCCATCAAACCGCTGACATATACTGCCGCGTTTGAGAAAGGGTGGACGCCGGCTACATTAATCTGGGATGTTCCCAGTGAATTTCCTCCGAGTGGTGATCCTAACGACCCTCACGAAAAATATAAACCCGTTAATTACGATGAAAAATTCCATGGACCAGTAACTGTCCGATCCGCGCTGGCAAATTCTTACAACATTCCAGCGGTGAAAACGCTGAATTTCATCGGCGTGTATGACAATAAAAACACGCCAGAAGCTGATGGATTCATAAATTTCGCAAAACGGATGGGAATTACCACATTCACCCGGGAGGATTACGGGTTGGCTTTAACCCTTGGCGGCGGGGAAGTCACTTTACTGGATATGACATCGGCTTTTTCTATTTTTGCCAATCAGGGCGTTCGGGTTAAACCGGTTTCTATTTTGAAAATTGAAGATTACGCGGGTAATCTTGTTTACCAGTACAAACCTGAAAACCCGGAACAAGTCATACGGCCGGAGCACGCGTACCTGATCACATCCATTCTTTCTGATAACAAGGCGCGTGCCCCGATGTTTGGCGACAACAGTGTTTTGCGCATGCCATTTGACGCGGCAGCCAAGACCGGAACAACCAACGATTTCCGCGACAACTGGACGATGGGATATTCTCCCGATCTCGCCGCGGGGGTATGGGTGGGCAACGCGGATTATTCACCCATGTTAAACACCACCGGTCTTACAGGGGCCGCCCCAATCTGGTCAGCATTTATGCGGGAAGCAGTTCCTTACCTGACGCATGACAATCCCACTCCGTTCAGAAGGCCGGGCGGAATTGTGGATAAAGTGATCTGCTCGATATCCGGCGCGGAACCGGCGGATGGTTGCCCGGAAACCCGTTCCGAGATATTCGCGTCTGACCAGATGCCGCTACCAAGTTCCAAAGATTTCTATGCCAATGTGACTATTGATACATGGACAGGATTATTGTCTTCAGGAGAATGCCAGGATTTCCAAAAATCGATGCGGGTAATGTCTGTTGACGATCCGTGGGGTCGAAAATGGCTTACCGAGACTGACCAGGGAAGGGAATGGCTTTCCAGTGTTGATCTGAGCGAGAATGTACGATTCGCCCCTGAGAGGGAATGCCGCGCCAGTGATGCACGACCCGAAATAGTCTTTGCCGGAATGGAGGATTTTCAGACTGTTACCATCAATCCGGTGGATGTATATGGATTGGTGAATGTGGCAGACGGTTTCAAAGATTTTGAACTTTTCTTTGGAATTGGTGAGGATCCCGGGGAATGGACTACTTTAGCCGGACCCTTTGATTCGCCCAGACCGGCACCTGACAGGCTGGTAAGCTGGGACGCGACCCAATTTGCCGGGAATATGGTTTCTCTGCGGATCATACTGCATGGTGTAGACGGTCAATACGCCGATAAACGAATTCGCCTGATCCTTGATATACCTCAAGCAACAGCTACGCCAACACCGACGGCTACACCGACAATGATCCCCACTGAGACACCAACTCCAACCCAGATTCCGACAGTGGAAGTTCCTCCTACTCAGGCTATTGAAACAGTACCACCTGAGGCACTGATCACAATCACATTGCCATAGCATTCGCGTTAAAAGAAAACGAGAAAAAACATCCTGCAGTTTCGGTAGGATGTTTTTGTTTTTTTTTCCAGTTATAAGTTTTTTTTTGAAAGGATTATCAATTTACCTAAACCTGGTAGAAGAACCGGTTTTCAATCTCCGTGGCTGTTTCTAATCCGTTAATCCGAATATACTGACCTAATGATGGCAGAGCATCTTTTACCTGGCTGGCCATCTGATGAGCGATACGGCGCATTGAGAAGTGAGCCGTTGGTGAAGTTCGAAGGGCAAGAAAGTGATATAGGCTGCGCAAATTGCTCTGCAATAAAACCTGTCGGTTGAACGCGTTGGGTAAGATATAGGAGGCCGCTGGAGCTGATTTAGTTTTCAGCTTTTCATATGCTTCTGTGGATTTTTCCATCGCGTCAATGTATGTATCCAGCAAACCGGCTTTTTCAATCTGCGCTGGGATGGAATACCCGAATCGGGGAGTGAACGGTGAGGGTGTTTGTGTCATCATGCGGTGACGTTTTAATTCAAGATACGCACCCTGGTCCAGAATGATATCGAAGAGAAAATTTCCATATTCCAGTTCACGAATGGGAATGTCGTGAGCGGCAAGGGGTTTAAAAATCGCATCAAGACACGAATTTCGATGACTTTCATCAAGAGAGAAAAATAATCTTTCCGCTTGCGCATAGTCAATATCAGAATAACGCATCATTGACGCGACGATTATATTTTTTTCCAGGTCAGAGTCGAAATGGATCAATTTCGAACCGGGTAAACCTTGTTCTAACAAATGATTTTCAGAAAAACGGCTGTTGAGAAAATTCTGGAAAAATGAAGAAGTTGAGGTTAACGAGACTTGTTCGTCGGCGTATTTAACTAGGGTAGGTACGGTTTGTTGAGATATCCGTTTAATTTCTTCCCCTAGAGAACGAACTTCCTGTAACGGATTGGATAACATCTTAGTAATGGCGTGTTCAAGCGCCCGCGCGTTTATGGTGACACCAACATTGGCAAACGCGGCCACCGGCAAAAAGAATCGGCTGACATCGCCTGCGGCTGTGAGGATCAGGCGCTTTCGCCGCGCTTCTGTAATGCCATGATCAACCGGTGTCTCTTTCCTTATGGATTCATACAGAACGGGCAGGGAACTCTCATACAACTGAAATAAGTGCCCGCAAATATCTGTGTATATCTTGCGGGAAGCGGAATCTGAAAACTCTTCAGGAATGAAATAATCATCCGCATTCCATTTTTGGTAACGGGTGGATTTTTCAGTGTAAGAGGCTAGACGGTTGGATTCCAGGCACTCAACAGCCAGCCGCGATATATTTTCAATGGCAATATGTAAAACCGCGTGCTCCGCGATGGATGAATGGCCATACCCAACCACCCATTTTTCGTTGAATTCGGCACTTGACTCACCGGTTAGTTCTGAGGCGATCTGCCGGAAAGTTTCGGGCGACCGCGAGGTTTTTCCAAAGGCTACAGCAATTGTCTCCGGTGATAAATCGCGGGGATCAAGCAGGTATACGTCTCTTGTACACGGCATGGGTCATAATTCTCTGGCGGTTTCAATATCGCAGTGAATTTGATGAACCAGTTCTTCGAAGGAAGAAAATTTCACCTCACCGCGCAACCGATGAGTGAATTTTACTTGAAGTTCCCTTCCATACAAGTCACCTTTAAAACCCAACAGGTGAATTTCCACAAAAACTTTCTTGGTATTATCTGTAAATGTGGGACGGTACCCAACATTGCCAACGGAAAGAATTTGCTTTCCATCCAGCTCAGTAATACATCGATAAACGCCTACGGCGGGAAGCATTTTTTGAGGCCATGAGTCAAGGTTAGCCGTAGGAAATCCTATCTTGCGACCACGGCCGTCACCATTTACTACGGTTCCTTTTACGCTATAGCAGCGCCCAAGGGCTTTTGCTGCCTGTTCCACATCGCCTGCTTCCAGCATTTTTCTGATCTGGCTGGAAGAAATTATTTCTTCGGCATGTGATTCAAGAGAGACGCAATTGACGATATAGCCAGACGATTTTCCCATTTCCGTAAGAGTCTCAACTGTCCCTGAACGGTTTTTTCCGAGTGTGAAACCGCAGCCTACAACGAGTTCTCGCAACCCCGCGTGTTTTTTCAAACGCTCCATGAATTCACCGGCAGTCATATCCGCAAGTTCTTGTGAGAAGGGTAGTGTCACAAGTGCGTCAACACCAAGGCTGGCCATTATTTCTGTTTTTTCTTCCGGCGATGTAAGGTAAAACGGAGATTCAATATGTTTCAGTACTACAGCCGGGTGCGGATAGAACGTCAAAACGACAGCCGGAATGCCATACGTTGCGGCTGTCGTTTTCAAGTCAGTGATTAATTTTTGGTGACCCAGATGAACGCCATCAAAGGAACCAATAGTGACGCATGAACCGGTTAAATATAATTCTTCGATGGAACCAGCGATGATCATAATATGTCAGGAGAAGAATACCTTTTTAGGCTGCCATTCACTGGTTTCCGGGCTGAATTCCATTAGAGCGACCAACTCACCCTGTTCATTGATACCGCGAGCCCAGGTCGATGCCAGGGCAGGTGACGGAATGCGAATCCCGTGACGTACCGCTTCTACCTGTTCATTGGTCAATTCCAGCGCGGGCCAATCTGAAAGCGCTTCAGCAGCAGGAATAAGATACTGATACCAGTTTCCGGCATCGAAAGATTCACGAAGTTTGCGAAGAGGTACAGCATCGCGTAACGTAAACCGACCGCTTTTTGTGCGTCGAAGTCCAACAAGATGCGCGCCGCAGCCCAGTTTTTCACCCAGGTCATGTGCCAGCGATCTGACATACGTTCCGGATGAACAATAAACATCCACCACGGCTTCAGGGGGAGCCCATTCGAGAAGATCCAGGTTATAGACATGAATTGTCCGCGGAGCCAGGTCAAATTCTTCTCCATCGCGGGCCATATCATATGCCTTTTTCCCTTTTACTTTGATAGCGGAATAGGGTGGCGGTACCTGCTCGATTTCACCGATAAAGGCTTTCAATTCATTCTCGAATTGATCTTCCGTGATATTGACGGGTGATGAGCCGCCTGTAATGCGGCCTTCAGCGTCATAGGTGTCAGTGGATTGCCCCAACCGGATGACGGCCTGGTACCGTTTGTCGGAAGCTGAAACGTATTCACTCAAACGAACAGCCGGACCAAGCAAAACTACCAATACACCGGAAGCCCGGGGGTCTAAAGTTCCAGTGTGTCCGGCTCTACGAATATTTGTGCCTTTGCGGATGATCTGGACAACATCGTGTGATGTCAACCCCACAGGTTTGTCAACGACAAGAACGCCGGAAATGGCATTATTTACGTTGAAGGATTCCTCATACATAGTTATTTGAGTTCTCCCATCTTATTTTTATTTCCTCACCTATTATTCCCGATATTTTTATTATCGCCATTTTTCAAATAATTGATAGTGGCAGAAATTACTTTTTCCTGTACTTCTAAAAGAAGTCCTTCAATTTCCGCTCCCGAAGCAGCCGGATGTCCGCCGCCGCCAAATGTCAATGCCAATTTTGAAATATCAATTCCCGGGATGGCTCTCCAACTAACCTTAATTTTATTCTGACCTTGCTCAACAAACATGATAGCCACATCAGCTTCATCAATTGTGCTGAGCATATTGATCAAATCGGCATCATCATTTCCGGGGTAAGAGGCTTTCTTTCTATCCGCAAGAGAGAGACTGGTATATATAACACGGCCTTTGCGGGAAAGTTTTTCCAGTCCGACCCCCCAGTATTTTGCAGATGAGAACGACCTGCCAACAAGGGTTTTCGCGTAAATCTCTGTCAGGTTGACGCCCATATCCACAAGATCAGCTGCAAGGCGCAACGTGCCTGTTGTCGTGTTGCTGGTACGAAAACCGAGAGAATCGCCGAGTATTCCAACCATTAAGGCTTCGGCAACGGGTTTATCAATGACGAGACCCCATTCCTGCATATGTGCTGCCAAAACCGCGCAAGTGGCCACATTTTCAGGTTCTACCAGGTTAATGCGGCCAAAATTCAAGTTGGATAGGTGGTGGTCAATATTTACATCAACCATCACGTCTGCAGGTAGAGAGTCACCAAGGCGTTTGGTATCCGAGCAATCCAGCGAGACAAACAAGTCAAATGGTTGTTCCGCCTGCCGTTTGACTTTGTCCGCGCCCTGAAGAAAACGCATAGCAACAGAAATATTATCGGTCAAGACCATCTGGACATCTTTACCGGCCGCTTCAAGGGCATTTCCCAGAGCCAATAATGAGCCTACCGCGTCTTGATCGGGGCGGATGTGTGAAGTAACAACAATCCGTTTCGCCTCGGAAAAGGCGGAACGGATTTCATTGTCAATCTGGTTTCCCATTCTCTTTTTCTTTATTTCCTTCATTTCGTAATGAAGCTAATAGAGTCTCAATGTGTTCCGCTTTTTCAGGAGTCGGATCCCAGTGAAACCGGAGTCGGGGGAAAACTCGAAGTTCGATCCGGTCTGATAGTGATTTTCGCAAAAAACCGGATGCGTGGTCAAGGCCTTGAATAACCTCTTTAGAACGGGAAACACCTTCCAAAGCTGAGACGAAAATATCCGCGTAAGCCAATTCCCGGTCAACCTTCACATCGGTAATGAAAATTCCTTCCAGACGCGGATCGGAAATTTCTTTAATGACCATTTCTGATAACTCTTGTCGGATTCGATCACCAATCCGCTGGAGTCGTAAACTTGAAGGCATGGTTAACTCTTTCTACCTGAAAATCGCTCAGCTTGAACGTTCCAGGGTGAAACATTCAAGAATGTCGCCTTTTTCAAAGGTTTCGAAATTCTTAAGGGAGATACCGCAATCAAAACCCTGGCGTACCTCTTTTACATCGTCTTTCTCATGTTTAAGAGAGGAGATTTCTCCTTCAAAAACTTTCTCGCCGCCGCGTATAACACGGATCTTCCCATTACGGCGAATTTCGTTCTGGGTGACACGGCAGCCGGCGATATTCCCAAGCTTGGTAATCTTGAACACGGCCATAACTTCTGCTTTACCGATAGGAATTTCTTTAAATTCCGGTTCCAGCATACCTTTCAAGGCTTTCTCAACATCTTCTGTCAACCGATAGATGATCTGATAAAGGCGGATTGAAACACCTTCGGCTTCGGCCAGACGTCTGGCGCCGGCATCAGCCTGTACATTAAACCCGACAATGATCGCTTTGGAGGCTGAAGCCAGGTTGACGTCATTCTCACCAATATCGCCGGTTTCTGAATACAGAACGTTGATATTGACATCACCTTTTTCAATCTCTGTTAACGCGGTGGTAATTGGTTCAAGTGAGCCCTGAACATCCGCTTTTACAATGAGACGAAGTTCCTTGGTTTCACCGGCTTGAATTCTATTGAACAGCGATTCCAAAGAGGCTTTGGGAGCATTGATCGTCTTTTGTTGAAGAGCAGCTTTGCGTTCTTCCGCGATGGCACGGGCTTCTTTTTCGCTTTCATAAACCTGAAATAACTCACCCGCCTCAGGAACATCAGAGAGCCCCATGATCTGAACAGGAGTGGAAGGTCCGGCTTTGCGAATTTTCTTGCCGTGGAAATCAAACATGGCGCGGAGTTTACCCAATGCTTTTCCAGCCAGAACAACGTGACCGACTTCAAGCGAACCGTTCTGCACAAGAAGTGTGGCCATTACGCCTCTTCCGTGGTCGAGTTCGGCTTCAATAATGGTGCCGATGATTTTATTACTGGCAGGGTTTGCTTTAATATCCATGCTTTCGGAAACAAGAAGGATAGCTTCTAAAAGGTCTTCGATTCCGGTTTTTTGTTTGGCAGAGACAGGAACAACCATGGTGTTGCCGTCCCATTCGTCCGGAACCAGACCAAGATCCGCAAGCTGCTTTTTAACAAAATCAGGATTGGCGTCAGGGCGGTCAATCTTATTCAAAGCGACAATAATAGGTACCCGGGCCGCGCGAGCGTGAGCGATAGCTTCACGGGTTTGCGGCATAATACCGTCGTTCGCGGCAACCACTAGAATAACAATGTCGGCACCCTGGGCGCCGCGGGCACGCATGGCAGTGAAAGCCGCGTGACCGGGAGTATCAAGGAATGTGATCAACTTGCCCTGGTGTTCCACCTGGTAAGCGCCAATATGCTGCGTGATGCCCCCGGCTTCACCGGCTGCTACTTCGCTGTGACGGATAGCATCGAGAAGGGTGGTCTTGCCATGGTCAACATGCCCGAGAATTGTTACAACCGGTGGTCGATTGACCAATTTCGCCGGATTCTCGTTGGCGATGATCTGCCGCCAGAAGGGAATTTCCCCGGTTTCGTCTTCTTTTTCTTCCTGCTCAACTTCGAGTGTGGCTTCGAAACCAAGCTCTGAAGCAACAATTGCGGCTGTGTCAAAATCAACCAGCTGGTTAATATTGGCCATCACGCCGTTAGCCATTAAGATTTTTATTACCTGTATGGGGCTGGTTGATGTAGCTGTTGCCAGGTCTCTTACGGTGACGTTACCAGCCAGTTCAATAGTCTTTTGCCCATTCTCGCTCATACTGCACCTCCAGTTATTCGCGAGCCTGTCTTTCCTACCCCCCGCTGATGGAAATCAGGGCCCGATCTTAATATAGTTATGAAACGACGCGAGAATGATGGATATTCAGAAGGATTTACATTCTATCTGTCACTTCTGTAGATGAATTTTCAATAACAGAATCATCAGGAAGCTGAGAGAAGAATGACCGTAAAACATCACGATCCTTCTCGGTCAATTCAATTTTTAATGCATTGGCGAGAGAGCCTTTTATGGCTTTCTCCCAACATGGCCTGTTATCGTGAAGATATGCTCCACGACCAGCCATCTTACCACTCAGGTCAATCACAACACCTTCGTCCGTGCGAACCAGCCTGATCAACCGTTTCTTTTCCATGATCTGCCGACAACCAACGCACGTCCGCTGGGGTATGTGTTTGACACGCGAACCTTGTTTTTTAGCCACCTTTCCTTTTCTATCTACTTCTATTCTTCCCATTCCCAACCGCCGCCGCGTTTGTGTTTCTTGACAACTGTAGTCATATCGCGATCGGGATCATACGTAACTTCAACGTGTTTCGGTTTCTTCTTCTTGGAAGATTTTTTCGTTACATCATCAATCTCTTCATCTTCTTCAACCGTTGCTTCAGGTGCAGTAAATGTTTCGGATTTCATCGCAAAGAGTTGATCAAAAGAGACTTCTTCTTCAGTTTCGGCCTGTTCCTGCGATACGGGGGAGGTCTCTTCCACGGTTGTTTCAGTCACCTGCCCGGCAGGTTCTGAAACAACTTCCACAACAGCTTCAGGTTCCGCTGCTTCGGCTGCTTTCTCGGAAGGAGCCGTGGACAGGCTATTCATCAAATTCTGAATTTCCTGCATAGCACGGGGGCCAATACCCTGAAGTTTCAAAATTGAATCAGGTGATGTGCGGAATGTATACGCGAGATCGCGAACCGTCAGAATACTGGCTTCCTGCAGCAGATACGTTACATGTTCGGGCAAACCGGAATCAAGGATATCGACTTCGAGTTTTTCAACGGGGATATCCTGAAGAATTTCTTTGACTTTGGTATCTTCCACCGGGATAACAGGTTGGAGACGCTTCATGGCACGACGTTCGACACGGTCAACAAATTTGGTCATTACATCGTAGTCTTCCGGAGGAAGCGGGCGGCCATCGGCTTTTTTCGCCAGCATGGCTTCGATCACGGGAATCATGTCATGTTCAGCTTCCGCCATTGACTTATACGTATCGTCAGTGCCCAGCCTATTGAGAGC
>CAYOKC010000119.1:0-11866 GCA_964404415.1 uncultured Leptolinea sp.
TTCTGATACGTTTTGTTGAAATACTCCATATAAATGTGAATCACCGGCACGATCCAATTTCAAGGATGGACTGACGATGATCAGTCCTTGATGGGTTAATTCATGCCGTTCCAGATGGTGGCTAATATCTTCCAGTGTTCCCCTCACTACGATTTGATCCGGCCAACTGGCCCGATAGACCACGGCAATGGGTGTTTCCGAAGCATACCCTGCTGCAAATAATTCATCCACCACCGAAATGATCATTCCTGTGCTCAGGAATATTGCCAGGCTGCATTGGTGTGCTGCCAGTGACCGTAATTTCTCACGTTCGGGCACAGGAGTTCGGCCGTCCACCCGGGTGAGGATCAGTGTCTGGGTGATCTCAGGCAGGGTGAATTCCAAACCGAGAGCCGCGGCAGCCGCGAAAACTGAGCTGACTCCGGGGATGACTTCGTATGGAATTTTTTCCTGTTCCAACCGGCGCATTTGTTCATCTATAGCACCATATATCGATGGGTCTCCCGTGTGCAGCCGGACTACTATTTTCCCCTGGCGGACGGCTTGTGCCATTAACGCAATTTGCGAATCCAGATTCATGCCGGCTGTATTATGACAGGCTGCTCCTTCCGGAATATCCGCCAAAATGACCTCGGGTACTAGTGATCCCGCATAAAAAACTTCCCCGGCTTCGGAGAGTATCCGTTTGCCTTTCAGGGTGATCAACTCCGGGTCACCCGGCCCGGCACCAATGAAATACACTTTCGCGGTTGTCGGAACGGTCATGAATGAGTCCCTTTCAAGATATCATCAAGGGGTGTTGCCTGCATGGCATGGTTGATAAAACATTGACGGATACCCTTAAGTTCTCCCAGCCCCGTCATGAATACCTGAACAAAAATGCCCTCTCTGGTAAGAACTGACTTCCAACTATCATCGTTTTCTCCGGCCATGTCATTTTGGGCGTGGTCACCGGCTACTAACATAAGGGGCATCAATGTGACGTGCCGGCAGCCGTTTGCCTTCAAGCGGGGGATAATCTCTGCCAGAGTCGGGGTTCCCTCAACAGTCGCGATGAAAACATTCCGAAATCCGTTTTCCCGAAATGTTGTTTCCAATTGCCCGTAAAGTCTGTTCGCTGAATGGCGGGTACCGTGACCCATGAGGAGCAACGTCTCATGTGAATTGACTTCAGCCAGACAGCGTGACATTACTCCAACGACTTCCTTCAAATCCTGGTGACTGGCAAGAAGCGGCTTGCCAACGCGGATAGTATCAAACATGTTTGCGTGCGCCGCCAACCCTGTTAACATCATTTCATATTCAATTCCCGGGATGATATGCAGTGGTTGGGCAAGAACATCTACATATCCCTGATCTACCAATTTTTCCATCGCTTCATCCACTGAATCCACCAATTGACCGTCTCGCGCAAACAAAATCTTCCGCACCCCATTAGATGTATAGGCACGATGAATGTCACGATCGGGGAAGGCGGAAGACAGGGCGTTTTCTGTTGCCGTTATGGCGCGTACACCGGTTTGGGTATAACTGGTACCAAAGCAGACAACCAGCAGGGCTTTTTTCGTCATATTAATAATCCACTCCCGGTTGTGCGGGTATATTTCGTTCACGGTAAGGATGTTTGACTTCCCGCATCTCGGTGACCATATCCGCGTAGTCCACAAGTTCAGGCGAGGCATCGCGGCCGGTCAGGATAAGGTGCAGGTATTCGGGTTTGTTTTCTTTCAACCATTCAATGGCTACTGTAACATCCAACCAGCCATATTTAAAAAGGTAGGTGATCTCATCCAGAATGATCACGTCATAATTGCCGCTGGTGATCTGCGCGCGGGCTTCTTCCCAGGCGAGTAAAGCGGCATCACGTGCTTCCGCTGAATTTATTCGATTGAAGACAAAACCATCACCCATGGAGTGGAATGGAATATTCAGCTTATGCGCGGTCTGTGCTTCCCCGTATACCCGGTCAGGACTTTTAATAAACTGGAGAACGGATAAACGCAAATCATGACCCGCAGCCCGCGACATGATTCCCATGGCAGCGGAAGTTTTACCTTTTCCATTGCCGGTAAATAACACTACCAGTCCATTTACCGGTGGGTTGGCGGACTCAGGCTCAGGCATGCAGCCACTCTCCTGCCGGGTTAAGTGGATCCGGTATGATACTGGATGGCAAACCCTCGCGTATGATCCTGCCCCTATCCATCCAGAGGACTTTCTGCGGCCAATGCGCGGCCAGCGACCAATCATGGGTTGAGAGAATAACGGTATGTCCGCGTTCTACCCAATGATCCAGAATATCCATGATCTGTTGGCGCATCCAGGGGTCAAGGCTGTTTGTGATTTCATCGGCAAAGAGAAATTGTGGGTCCATCGCCAGAATTCCTGCCAGTGCTACGCGAGTTTTTTCCCCGCCACTCAATGCGTGGGTGGGTCTATCAAGCAACTCTGATAGACCGCAAAAATCCGCTACTTCCTGTACCCTATCGCGGGCCTGGTTATTGGTCAGACCCATATTAAGCGGGCCAAGGCTGATATCTTGCATTACACTGGCGCTGAATAGTTGATCTTCCGGATTTTGAAATACGATGCCAACCCGGTGGCGCAGTGTTCTCAATCCGTGACGGTCGTATTTTACAGGCAGCCCATCAAGTATCAGGCGCCCACTCACTGGTTTTATTATTCCGTTGGCGACCAGCGTCAGAGTTGATTTACCACCACCGTTACGGCCGACAAGTGCCACCTTCTCACCGGGGGTAAATTCCAATGAAACTCCATTCAACGCGGCAGTATCAAGCCCGGGATAGGAATAAACAATACTCTCAAACCTTAAATTCATTGCTCACTTCCAGTAATCCATCAGAATATTTATTGTTATTAGTGAGATGTATGCCATGGGGATTGAATCGTTTCGTAGTCTTGTGGTAGAACACGAAAGGAACCTTCCCAAAGCCGGCCCTCAAGAGAGGTTTCCAGCTTTTGGCTTTTGCGAAACGCTTCTATAAACAGATTCGCGGCTATATCACCTACGCTTTGCATGCTTTGCCGCCATCCGTTGAAACCCAGGCGGACTTCTTGAGCCATTACCATTCGCTCCAGACAATCGAGGAGGGTGAATACAAACCGGTATATCAACGTCATCAGGTCAATTATTAATTCCGGGACGCGTATTCGGCGGAATAATTCGATCATATCTACCAGGGGGGTGGTCAACGCCAGGAAATTCATGGCTGAGGCGCAACTGAGAGACCGAATGAATAACCGAAAAGCCATCATCAGTGATTGAGGCTGCTTCTCCGGTGGGAACTGTATTGATACTGACTGCCACACCCAATACACCAAAGAGTAAAAAGCTCCCTTCCGCTATTAAAATCCGAAATACTACTCTTGAAGGCAGCTTTGCCCAGAAGACTGAAAGAAGGATGACAACACTTAAGAGTATGGTGCTTATGAGGGGAAGATCAATGACCAGGCAAAGAATCAAAACCAGCAGACTGAACCCGGCTTTAATTGCCGGGTCCAGCTTACGAATGGCATTGCTGTAGGCGAATTGATCGATGATCCGCATTTCAGGATTTTTGGGTACTTTTCTGGCCCTTTTTTAGGCCGAAGTAATAGGCGATAAATCCGGTACCCAGAGCTGCCTGCAAGGCAAAAAGGAGACTCTCAATTTCGCCACTGGGTGGTTCCCAGATGGGACTGACCCATGGTGTGTAATCGGGTTGAATTTCAGTGATGGCTGCTTCGGCTTGTCCATCAGCTCCGCCAAATTCGGCTCCATTAGCCATTATCATTGGAACTATGGCCAAAACAATTACGAGGAGGATCAATATCCATGATTTTTTCATCTTACGCTCTTTCCACACCCAGTGACTTCAATTCAGTTGAGGCGCTCTTTTGCAGCGCGTTAAAGATCAATACAGTGAGGATTCCTTCGCTTATGGCCAGCGGAATCTGGGTAATGGCAAATATGCCGGCAAATTTCAAAAAAGATCCCACGAACCCGCTTACCGGATCAGGATAGGCCAGGGCCAGTTGAACGGACGTTGTAACGTAGGTCAACAGGTCGGCTAATGCCGCTGCAAAGAACACCACCCAGCTATCAGAGAGTTTCCCTTTTAATCCCTTCCAAATTAACCAGGCGATCAAGGGTCCAACAATGGCCATGCTGACGGTATTAGCGCCGAGGGTAGTCAACCCGCCATGGGCCAGCAGGAGTGCCTGGAAAAGTAAGACTATGCTGCCCAAAATGGACATTGGAAAGGGGCCGAATAGAATGGCACCCAGACCTGTTCCGGTTGGATGACTGCACGACCCGGTAACACTGGGGATTTTCAATGCACTTAGCACAAAGGTGTACGCGCCGGCCAACCCCAGTAGAAGACGGCTTTCGGGTTTTTCACTGACGATCTTTTTAATCTGAAGAAAACCAATTACCCAGAAGGGGATGGCGATGGCGAACCAGAAGATGGCCCATCCAACAGGCAGAAATCCTTCCATAATATGCATATGGAGAGGGTTTGCCAGCACGGGGTTGATACCGAAGCCCAGAAGCATGGCTAACAACAACAGAAACGATCTTTTGATACTATCTTTCGTTACCTTCATTCTTTGCCTCCTGTGAAAAATTGTGGTTTCTCTGGCAAAGGGGTGATTTGCAGGTTAAACAAAAAGGCTCAATCCTTGAGAGATTGAGCCTGAAGTAACTTTGGAAACCATCCATTGCGCCCTCTTGCTCGAGAAGGATAAACATTGAATACTACAAGGCTGGTATCCTGACTTCTGGAAATATCCAGTTACAGTTGCGGCACAGTGTTGGACTTACACCAACTTTCACCATTTAAGCCCTGACATCCGGGCATCGGGTCACCTTGATTCAATTGGTAAGGTTCTGATAGCCTGTATTATACAGGCTATTTTGAGGGTTAAACGGTTAATCTATGAGGAAAATTTTTTCATGGTTTCTCTTGTCGAATAATGCGTGACTTCTAATATTGAAAAAATCTATTGTTTAAATAATTACTTAACTAAATATGACAAAAAACCACCAAAACTGGTGGTTGTCTTGATACGTTGCTTGGAGCTAAGTCAACCTGGACGGGAGTAATAAGATCATCCAGGATTTGGGCAACGTCATCATAAAGTTCTGGAAACAAGTGCCCATAAGTGTCGAGAGTTACACTGACTTTTGAATGACCTAAACGTTTGGCCACAACCATCGGCGCAATTCCATGATTGAGCATAATAGATGCTGCTGAATGCTTGAGATCATGGAATCGAATTTCAGGCAGACTGGCTTCCTGTATTATCCTTTTGAAGGAATGATACAGGTTACTCTGATTCATCGGAGTGCCAGTGATCGATGGGAAAATCAGATCGTGATCAACCTATTTTTCCCTTCGTGGATGGTTGCGTTCTTCATCCTGTAATGTCATATGTTCGCGAATTTTTTTAACAGTTTGGTCTCCAAGTGTGATTCTTGTCCATAAGCACAATATCCGATTTCCCACTCTGTTTTGTGTGATTATTTGGCATGGTTAATTATTTACCAGGGCGGACGAATTGTAGCTGTGGGATGAAGGCGAAACTGTGTTTCATGAAAAGATATCAGAAAAGCCGGATCAAATTTGTTTTCGTATTGGTTTACAAAAATGCCCTTCTTTATCAAAAAGTATGAACTCGTCATGAAAAAGTACATGAGGATTTTGTTTCCCATCCGGATCAAATTGACTGTTTGCTATTGTTAATCGGATGAAAATTAGACATAAAGCGATACACTGATGCGCTTCAAATCATCAAGAATGGTCTGGCTTGCAATCCTGGAAATCAGGATAATTTATATTTAAAGGAAAAAAATATTATGAAAATTTTAGAATTTAAACAACAAAAGCGCTAATGAAAAGCATCACACAAGTCATATCCCATCATGGTAAAAATATCCCATCTTCATTTAGCACAATTTATCGGTATTCCTGACGTGGTTTTTGTTATAAACTAATTATCAGAGCTTGGTTCGAACTTCATAATTGGAAAGTCGAATGATCAATGTTGTCATAATTGATGATCATCCAATTGTCCGCGCTGGGATGCGCGCTATTTTGGATTGCACAAACGACATCAGGGTTGTTGCTGAAGGTGGAAGCGGAGAGGAAGCATTGCACCTTGTGCGTACTATTGCTCCGGACGTTCTAGTGCTGGATGTTGGACTCCCGGATGAAAATGGAATTAATGTAGCCGCTCGAATTCGCGCAATTAAATCAACTACGGCGGTGTTGATATTAACAGCCCACAATGATCCTCAACTGGTCTTCAATCTCCTGCAAAATGGGGCTATTGGATATGTTTTAAAGGACGAAGCATTGGAAACTCTGGCTAATGCCGTTCGCGCCGCATCCAGCGGGAAAAGCTGGTTAAGCCCTTCTGTAGCCAGCCAGGTGATCGAACGTGCGATAAGCCATACTGAACCTCAGCAAGAAGAAGTTCAGAAAGACAGCAAAGTGGCCGATCTCACTCCTCGGGAATATGAAATTCTATGCCTGTTGGCTGAGGGATTGGATAATACTGCTATCGCTGACCGGCTTACTTTAACAAAAAGGACGGTTCAGAACCACATCAGCACGATATATGGAAAGATTGGTTTGAATTCGAGAACGGAAGCAATGTTGTACGCCCTCCATCATGGGATGACCAGAGTAACATAAAGCAAGAAGCGCGATAATGAAAATTGTTTCAGGCTTTTTGAAATCTGCCGCCAGTTTAAGTATCATTCTCCTTGTTTTTTTTATTCCTTGCCTTGTCTTTCTTAATATTCAATACCAGTGGAATACACCAACATTTGATTTCTTTCTTGATTATCCGGGATCGGCGACCATACATAGTGTTGTCTCCGGAGGGCGGTCAGATCTTGCTGGAATACGCTCCGGAGATGTATTGCTATCTATTGATAGCAACCCTGTATCATCCTTTCACTCTCCCAGATTTGGATTCATCCATACACTTCTAATAGAACGTCAAGGGGTTCGTGAATCGCATCCGGTAGCACCAGTCCGCTTGCTGCAAATGAATTTTCTGCCGTTGGCCAGTTCTACTGTAATTGCACTGGCTTTCTGGGGAATTGGCACCTTACTTTTAGTCCGCCGTTTCCAAAACGATAATGTACGATTGTTATTCTTAATTTTCCAAATTTGTGGTGCCGCGATTCTTTTTCCGGTCGCGTATCAATTTCCATGGGATCCACCAGCATGTGGTGACATAGTCAGCAAACTGACAATCTGTATAATGCCGCCATTAATGCTGCAATTCATTTCTTCCTATCCTGCCAGGTTGGGGAATAAATTGTTACGGACAGTTGGTTACAGTTGCGCCTATATCCTGGCTATTGTCATATTCTTTTCCTGGGTGATTGATCCCAATACAGGGAAACAGGCGAACATTCTTTTCACCAGTTTTGTACTTGCGCTTTCATTGGTTCTACTAACTTTCACCTACCGTCATCGTGCTAACCCGGAAACTCGTAGACGCATAAGGATCATCATTTTTTGCACAATCGCGGGATTATCAGTTCCTTTTATTTTTTACCTTGTTCCACTTTCTTCAGGTTCTTCAATATTTTTGCCTGAATGGTTAGTCTCTTTGTTTCTTGTTGTTATACCTGTTAGTTATCTTCTTGCGACCTTACGGTATAACTTGTTTGGAATTGACCGGATTGTTAATCGGTCGCTTGTATATGTGTCGCTATCGATTGGCATCCTGATAATTTATCTTGTTCCATATTTTTACATTTACCAGATTTTGCCTGATGATCTGTTTATACGGCTTTCGGTGATCTTTTTTCTAACAATTTGGATCGGATGGACGTTTGATTGGTTAAGAACCCGAACCCAAAGACTGGTAGATAAATATATCTACGGCGGGTGGTATGATTTTCCTGTAGTAGTTGAAACGATAAGTAACGCGTTGGCTAAATGCATTACCCGCGATCAAGTAAATACCGTGCTCACCGGGCAGGTTCCCAACCTGATGCGTCTGACCGATTCCACGCTTTGGATCCGCCCATCAGACACGCAAATTCCTTCGTTGCCTCCGTTAAAAGCAAATTTTCGATACAAATTCCAGACAGAAATTCAATCGCAATGGACCGTCGGACTTCATACGGAAGGTGATGAACTTTCGGGAACGGATTTGCGAATCTTACATACTCTGGCTAAACAGGCAGAAATTGCCCTTAATAATGCATTAACGATTGAAACACTACAAAACCAGCTTGAGGAAATTATGGCAAGCCGGGAAGCATTGGCGCGTACTCAAAGGCAATTATTGCGATCACGTGAAGAAGAGAGATCCCGTTTGGCGCGTGATCTGCATGACAGTCCCATTCAAGCTCTGGTAGGTATGAATATTCAGATGGGATTGTTACTTAATCGTGTAGATATCTCTGACCACCTGAGAAAAAATCTGGAAGAAATGCGGAGTGAGGTTCGCAAGCTATCGGATGAATTGCGGCAGGTTTGCTCAGACCTGCGCCCGCCGATGCTTGATACACTGGGATTAAGTTCAGCCATCCGTTCATTGGCTTCTGAATGGACCAACCTGAATGGAATAAAAACTCACTTGAATCTATGCCCTGACCAGGATTTAAAACAACTTCCCGGGGAAGTAGTTGTTAATTTGTTCCGGGTAGCACAGGAAGCATTATCTAACATCGCCAAACACGCCCATGCTAATCGAGTTGATATATCTCTATCCTTTGAACGATCACAATTAGTTATGACCATAGAAGATGACGGGACCGGATTTACTGCGCCGGATACATTACATGGTTTGACCCAACAGAGTCATTATGGATTGGCGGGTATGCGAGAGCGTATGGATCTGATAGGGGGAAGCTGGTCTTTAAAATCGGCGCCTGGAAATGGCACGGTTGTGCGCGTAGTTTATATTGATAATGAAAGCCTTGCTGATGGAAAATAACCAGGGTATTTTTAAGAGCAGTTCAACGGACGATGCTCCACGCCAACCTGTTACTATCCAACAATACCTGCGCTATGTGTTTTACTTATTTGCCTTATTCCTCATTATTTATTTTGGAATCACGTTTTTTGTTGATAACCAGACCCACATGACTCAATTGGGCGTGATCCTTCCAGATCAGCTAACCCGAGCTGAGAAAAATATAACTTCATCGATCCGTTCGTTTCCGAATACTACGGATGGCATTCATGTGTTCAATGATCAACTGGCTACCTGGGAAATGAGCGAGTATCAATACGAATTCGCTGCTACCCACTACGATGGTACACAAAAGGTTTTCGCTTCGGATGCACGCCGGCTCAGGGCCAGTAACCCGAAATTTATTATTCTAAACTACAGACTGGGGATGGGCCTGGGGTACCGGCAAGTTACTTCGGGATGTACGCCTGACGGATCCTGGATTGAAATCATCGAAGGCGAAAAATGGGTGCGAGAATACCCTGAAAATCCAAATGACGAATGGTTTTACAGGTTAAATGGACAACGTATTTTCTTTTGCCAGTGGAATTGGTATCTTATGGATATCTCGCAACCTTCATGGCAAAAGTATTGGGCTGGAGAAGTACTACGTCAACTTAACTCAACAGGAGCTGATGGTGTATTTGTGGATGGGATGTTCCCCCCAAATTACTATGGTCATGACCTGTTTTCTCCAGAATTGCCGCAGTTTGACCAAAATTTTGAAGATCAATGGTCATCAAAAATTGAACAATTCATCAAGTTCACACAATCTGGCGATCTGGAAAAATATCATCTTATAAACAATGTAGGATTATGGATCACTGGAAGAGATAAAACGGATTATTCCGCTTCCGACGGCGTTATGGTTGAAGGATTTGGAAGATGGGTGGAAGGCGATTACTTTTCATCCGATGAGGGTGATTGGCAATTACAGATGGATCGAATATTGAGATTGGTTAACCTCGATAAGGTTGTTATTCTCCAACAATATGTGGACCCCAAAAATGAATCTGACCGGGTTTTCTTATTGAGCAATTATTTATTGATCAAGGGCAAGCATACGTTTATCAACATGGAAGTATCCACTTCTCCGGAATGGTTTCCGGAGTACGAAATTCCCATTGGTTCACCTTCTGATGCAGCCGCTGATACTATCAGTTCACTCTGGCGCTCAGATTGGCAGGTGTATGCCCGACCATATAGCAATGGCCTGGTTCTTCTAAATCCAGGTGAAAAAGAGAAACAAATTAATCTCTTGCAGAAGTTCTACATGGCTATCCCATTTGGCGGTGGGCCTATTCCGGAAGATGGAAATGTAGAAGATTGGGCTGTTGACTACTCAGAAGTAACATCTCTGGTTTTAGGTCCACACCAGGGTGCAATTCTCTTGAGTTCGATCCCGTAATCAAACATGAACACACAGATCACCGAAGGCAAAACCGGTACCAGAGTACCGGTTTTGCCTTTTTAAATTGGTACTTAATCAGTACCCGGCGACGATGTGGAAATTAACCATCGCCCGCTATTATGAAATCAGGAAACCATCGGTATTTTTGTTTCAGAGGAATTATGAACCGTGTGTTGATTATCGATGACCAGCCAAAATTTCGCCGTCAATTACGCACATTGCTGTTGACCGCCGGATTCCAGGTGGTGGAAGAAGCGGACAGCATTGCTTCTGCGCTGGAAATTGTTCGAAGCGCCAAACCGGATATTGCCGTAGTTGATGTGATGCTGCCGGGTGAAAACGGGCTTGAAGGAACACGGAAGTTAAAAACCGCCAATGAAATAATGAGGATTTTCCTTGTCAGTGCCCACCATGATAGCGCCGGTGTCTTTGTCCGCTCTGCGAAGGAAATTGGTGCGGAAGCGTTTATACCCAAAGATGAATTAGATCTGGCCACTGTAATTAAGTGGAAAAACCGGTATTCCGGGTAACAAAAATGGAGGAAATGATGAACGAAAAAATTCTGAATGTATTGAAAAAAGTCGGATATGGATTGTTGTTGATCGTGGTTTGCGCCTCAACAGCATCCTGCGCTCAGCAGGTTTCAACAGGTCCTGAAACATGGATTGACAATCCACGTGACGGGGCGTCGCTGGAACCCGGTAAAGCAATCGCCATAAAATCCCACGTCTTCGCAAAAGGAGGTGTAGCTGAAGTTGTGCTTTCAATCAACGATGAAGCCTACCGGCGCGATGTTCCACCGGATGTAAGTTCCGAGTTCATTTCTATCAAGCAGGATTGGACTCCGGATACACCTGGAACATACAGGCTGCAAGTGCAAGGATTTGACGCGCAAGGTCAACCCGCGAAACCGGCGTCGGTTATGGTTGAGGTTAAAGGAAAACCCGAAGTTGCCATTGTTAGTCCGGTTATCAGCCAAACACCTGTAAACACCATTACTCCAACTGTGACTGTGACACCTACCAGGGTTATCTCCATAACACCGGAATTCACCAAGACTCCTACAATCCCTCCGGGGAGCAATGTTAGTTTTTATGCGAAGCCTGATTCCCTCAAAGCCGGAGAATGCACAACCATGTACTGGGCCGTTGAAAATGCCCAACGAGTGATTTTTGGCGGCAAAGATCAACCCTTTGTTGGATCGTATCAAGACTGTCTGTGTTCAACTCAGCGCTTTAGCCTGCGGGTGATCGATCTTGACGGAACTGAAAAGCTGTATACGGTGAATATCAATGTAACCGGAGATTGCGCGACGGATGCCCCTCCACCGGTTGAGGATGGTGGTGATCAGGAACCGCAGCCACAACCACAACCAGAAGTTGATAAGACGCCTCCCTCTGTTCCGGTACCGGCTGTTCCTGCCAATGGATTAAATCTTCCATGCAAGACCAACCAGACTCTGGTATG
>CAYOKC010000120.1:0-11817 GCA_964404415.1 uncultured Leptolinea sp.
GGCTACCATCCCACGAACCATGTCAGCGAATGGGCATTCAACAGCACCCTACGTTTCCGGGCACGAATAAGGGCAATTTATGTGGACGCGTCATAACCAAATAAGCTCCGGCGCAATACAGTCACCTTCCCCCTCAGGGGGAAGGCCGGGATGAGGGTGACATCTGCCGGAGAAGCATCATATGGACGCGCCCGTCACCCCGGCAGGCCGTGGTGCGTTGACACTGGAATAAGACATCCAGCGCAGGCTGCGATGCCGATTTATTCCTTCTACCATTCCACGAACCAAGTCAGCGAATGGGCATTCAACAGCACCCTACATTTCCGGTGGGATCCTTGCTCAGCTTATTCGGCCTGCAGGCAAAGGAACTGGTACGGTTTCATCACAAAATCAGCCGGCGGGAAAACCTCCCCCGTGAGCAAATCTGTGTAGTGATACCCCAACCCGTACAACCGCAGCAGGTTGGCCTGAACCGGTTGTTCCCGTTCGGTGAAATTGCCCAGCACCAGCACGCGTTTTTCCCCACCGGCACGCAGAAACCCGAACACCGCCGGGTTGCCCGTGTCAATGACGGTCGTCTCATGCCCTGCGAACGCGGCATTAGCCTTGCGCGCGGCGATGATCTTTTTCAAGCCGTTGAACACCCGGCCTGCCGGCGTCTTCTCATCCGCGCGAGCTGCGGCGATATTCCAGTCAAACGCCGGACGGTGCACCCAGCGGCTGTCACCCGCCTTATGCGGATCATCGCGGAAGGAGTAATCGTTCAGCGTGGCCAGTTCGTCACCCAGGTACAACAGGGGAATACCCCCGATGGTCATGGTCACCGAGTGGATCAACAATATCCGGTTGACAGCCCATTCGATCCATTCCGGCGAGTTGACCATCTCCGCCTGTTCCAGCCCGGCCAGCGAAGCGCAGGTTCCGGAAATGCGGCAGTCACCCGTTTTCGGGTTCTCCTGGAACGGCAGACCGCGGGCAAAAGAGCCTTCAAAACGGCCGGTATAAAAATCATTCAGGAAGCGGCGGTGATAATACCCGTTGATCCCCAGCGAGCCGGCGTCCTCATCAGAGAACGTCCAGCCGATATCGTCATGGCAGCGCACATAATTCACCCATGCGCAGCCGGGGTCAACCGCGAACCGCCCGCGCATGGATGTAGCCAGCAGGTTCACGTTACGTGTCGCCAGGCTTTCCCACAGCAGCGCCATCAGCAGCGGATTGTATGAAAGCTGACATTCACCCGGATTGATATACCGCGCCACTTCGTCAGGATGCACGATGGCTTCCGATTTGAACAACAGCGCCGGGGCGGCTATGCGCGCGCAGGCATTGAATGCCTGGATCAACAGATGCGCCTCGGGCAGGTTTTCGCAATTGGTGCCCATCTGCTTCCAGATGAAAGCCACCGCGTCGAGCCGCAAAACCTCCACACCGGCGTTGGCCAGTGAGAGCATCTCGCGCGCCATGGCGATGAACACCTCGGGATTGCTGTAATTCAGGTCCCACTGGTACGAGTGGAAGGTCGTCCATACCCAGCGCTTGATATCCGGGAACCAGGTGAAAGCCCCCGGGTGTTCATCAGGAAAGATCTCGCGAAGGGTGCGCTCGTAAGCATCCGGCATGGCACGGTCGGGGAACATGTAGTAATACCGCTCGAACACCGGGTCGCCGGATCGAGCTTTCACCGCCCACTCGTGCTCATGCGCGGTATGGTTGAACACAAAATCGAGCACCAGGCTGATGCCATTTCCGCGAAGCCGGCCCGCCAGGGCGGATAGTTCTGCCATGGTACCGATCTTCGGGTCAACTTCCTGATAACTGCTGATGGCATACCCGCCGTCATTTTCGCCTTCGGGGCAGCGGAACAGCGGCATCAGGTGCAGGTAGGTAAGGCCCAGTTCCTTGAAGTAGTCGATCCTTGAAGAGAGCCCTTTCAGGTTCCCCGCGAACAGGTCAACATAACAGACGCCGCCCACCTGCCGGTTTGACTGGAACCACAACGGATCCTGCTGCCGGGCACGGTCCAGCGCTTTCATCTCCGCCGGGCGGTTCTGCCAGCTCTCAGCCAGTGCCATCAACAGCGATTCGAGGTGGTAGTAAAAGTCGTACTGGCCGCCGTACACCTGTACCAGTGTGTTGAACAACGCCTCAAAGTTGACGTCCAACTGGCGGGTGAACGCCTTCCAGCCTTCCGGATCTTTTTCACGGTACTCCCGGCAGGCGGTTTCGATACGAGGATACAGCCGGGCAAACGTTCGCCCGGCTGCATCCGCAGGAAAAGGAGATGTGACAGGCATTGCCTGGTTTTATCCTTTGACAGAACCGGCCATCATACCGCGCACAAAGTAGCGCTGCAGGGCAAAGAAGATGGTCAGCGGGAGGATCATGCTGATGAAGGCGCCCGAGGTGAGCAGGTGCCAGTCGGCGCCCTTCTCACCCACCATGGCTGCCAGCGCCATGGTCACCACGCGGTTCTGGTCACCCAGGAACACCAGGGCTACCAGGTAGTCGTTCCATACCCACAGGAACTGGAAGATGGCAAAGGATGCCAGCGCCGGAACCGAGAGCGGGAGGATCAATTGTATGAAGATGGTGAAGTTCGACGCGCCGTCAATGAAGGCCGATTCGAGAATATCTCTCGGCAGGGTGGAGATGTAGTTGAACATCAGGTAGACTGCCAGCGGCAGTCCGAAACCGGTGTGCGCCAGCCACATGGCTAGGTATGTGCCGTTCAAGCCGAGCCGGGTGTAATCTTGCAGAATAGGAACCAGGGCAAGCTGCAGGGGGACAACCAGCAAGGCGACGACCACCGTAAAGAAAAACTTGCGGCCGGGGAAGTTGATCCAGGCAAAACCGTACGCGGCAAATGCCGCGATCAGGATGGGTATGATCGTCGAAGGGATCGCCACAGCCAGTGAATTCAGGACGGCAACGCTGAAGTTGCTGCCCTTGCGCACAATGGTCAAGCCCTGCGCGTCTTTATAGCTGATATCCTGGCCGGTGAGCACGTTCTGGTAGTTTTCCAGGGTCATGTTGGCGCTGAACCATTGCCATTGTTCCTGCTGAACTTTCAGCAGGCGGGTGCGTTTGTTGCCATACCAGGTTATCTTGCGTCCGTCGGGCATGGTGACGCCTTCGCGCCATTCGGCGAACGTATGGGTGACGCCGTCAATGGTGATGGGGCCGTTCACGTCAACATCAGGTTCCAGTTTGATCTCGCCTATGTCTTCCATGCCCATGTGCGGGAGCACGGTCCACCAACCGGTGGTGAAGATATCGCGGCTGTCACGGAAAGAGGTGACCAGAACACCGATGGTGGGAACGGTCCACATCAGGCAGATCAGAATAAGAATGCCATTGACAATGATATTGGAGACGCGTTGCTGGCCGGATTTACTCGCCACTTTGGTTGCCATTAGAACGCCTTCCTTTCCCGGAACTGCCGCAGGTTGTAGATCATGATCGGGATAATGGCTATCAATAGAACAATGGCAATGGCGGAAGCCCTGCCCGAGTTGTTATACGTGAACCTTTGAATGTAAAACTCATTGGCAATCACATTCGTCCCATTATTGCCGCCGGTCATAACACGGACTATATCGAACAATTTCAATGAGAAGATCAGGATCGTTGTGGTTACGGTAATGATCGTGCCCTGAATATATGGAACGGTGATCTTGAAGAACGCCTGGATTTCGGAAGCGCCGTCAACCCGCGCGGCTTCCAGCAATTCCGCCGGGATGCCCTTAATGGCAGAAGAAAGCAGCACCATGGCGTAACCGGTCTGCATCCATACCATGATCACGATCAACAAAAAGTTATTCCAGGGGGGCATCAACAGCCAGGCTTGTGCCTGTCCGCCGAATGCGATCACAATGGCATTCAACAAACCGATTTCCTGAATGCCCACGCCTTCACCTTTGTAGGCATACACAAACTTCCAGATGACACCCGAACCCACAAAAGAAATGGCCATGGGAAGGAAAATTATGGCCTTGTATGCGGATTCCATTTTCGTCCGGTCTGCCAGTACGGCGATCAAAAGCCCGAGGATCACACTGACCGAAGTACCTACTACCATCCAGAGGAAGTTATTGCGAAATGCCTCGAGCATGATGCGGTCGGTAAACGCGAATATGTAATTATCAAGCCCCACAAATTTTCTGCCGGTCTCATCAATAAAGGAAAGGTACAACGTGCGGACGACGGGCAGGGCGAGAAACCACATCAGCAGGGCGATAGCCGGGCCGACAAACACATACGGCTGCAGCCGGTGTACCCAGGCACCGGGCAGTTTTTCAACCAGCCAGTTGGATACATAAAACAGGAGGGCAACGCCGCCAACACCCCAGACAATGGCCACCAGTACGATCACCAGTTGCGGGGCTTTGGAGTCACGCAGGAAAATATAACCCTGCCAGAGAATGACGAACGTCAGGATCGGGACAATCAATGAAACCAGAATTCGCCCGATATTGGAACCAAACCAGGTGACGATAACATTCTCGCTTGGACTGGTCTTGTCGGTTTTTTGCATACCTGCCTCCTGTCGCGCAATTCGATCTAACACACCGGGTGAAGAATCATACAGTCCATCATGGGAAAAAATAAATAAAGGGATAAGAACAGTATAGCAAATCCCTGATGGCATATTCTGATTTAATCTACAGCCCGGAAAGTAAAGAAATTGCTTTTTTTGGGGGCAGAGATTCTCATCTCTGCCCCCGGGATAAAGCTACACTACGTCAAGAACTATTTCGGCCAGGAGGCGTCAATTTCCTTGAGGGCGGTGTCGAGATCGATGGAATCGCTGACATAGGAGGTCATGGATTTCCAGAAGGAACCGGCACCAACAGCACCCGGCATCAGGTCAGAACCATCGAAGCGCACGGAGGTGGCTTCCTGGATCATCTTGGCGATGCCGCGGTCAACATCATTGGTGTACCAATCGAGTTTGGAATCTTTGTGCGGGGAGATGGCGCCACCGGCTTTTACCCAGCCTTCAACAGACGCACCGGTTGAGAAGTATTCCATGACGGCGCGAACTTCGGGGCGGTCATTGAACATGGCATAGATGTCACCGGCCACGAGGACGGGTTTGCCATATTTCTCATCGATACCGGGCAGGTAGAAGAAGTCATAATCCACACCGGCTTTGGTGTTTTCGGGGAAGAAGGTGGTGATGAAGTTACCCTGTTTGTGCAGCCAGCATTTCGCGGGAGTCTCAAACATGGGTTTGGGGGCATCGCCGAAGGCGGTGGTGGCGATGGCTTTGCGGCCGCCGTACACGTTGCCTTCACCGAACCACAGGGCGGAGACTTTCTCAACGGCATTCTTGACTTCGGGGGAGCTGAATTTCAGTTCGCCGGCAACCCACTTGTCATAATTCTCAAGTGAGGTGGTGCGCAGCATGAATTCTTCTACCCAGTCGGTCATAGCCCAACCGGTGGCAGCGCCGGATTCGATACCAACGCACCAGGGGGTGTCACCGTCATCTTTGATCTGTTCGGTCAGAAGCATCAGTTCGTCCCATGTGGCGGGAACTTTGTAACCGGCTTCGTCAAAAGCTTTCTTGGGATACCAGACAGCGGATTTGCCATTCACACGGCCCCAGACACCGGCCAGGATTTTGCCGTTAGGTCCGTCCATGGTGCCCATGTCGATCCAGGACTGGATGTAATTGGCCTGCAGTTTCTTCATATCCATGAAGGTATTCAGGTCAATAACTTTGCCTTTTTTGGCGAAGGTGGCCAGCAAACCAGGCTGCGGGAAGTCTACGATATCGGGGGGGTTGTTACCTTCGATGGCGATACCGATGGAGGCTTCGAATTCTTTGGAGCCGGAGTACTGGATATCGATACCGGTTTTGGTTTCGAAATCTTTGACAGAAGCGTCAAATTTGACGGCATCATTGTCGGTGAAAGGGCCAGCCATGGTGACGACTTTGCCCTTGAATTTGCCGGCGAAAGCATCATCCAGAGCGGAGGATCCGCCAGCCTGAGCGCCAACAGCCGGGGCGATAACACCCAGAACCATGGCGGCAACGAGAATACTTCTTAAAACCAATGCAATGCGCTTCATGCTTTTCTCCTTATGGGTTGTTTTGCGTACTACACACTCTCAAATCGGTACTGCAGGGTAAAGGTATACCCGACGATCTACCACCTCCTCTCATACGGTTGCCCGTTCTATGATCTCTAACGGTAATTTGGACATTTGCACAGTACGTCCGGGATTGGCGAGACGCGAAAGCAGCATCTCGACGGCAATCTCGCCGGATTCATCCAGGTGCTGCCGGATGGTTGTAAGGTTGAAATATTCCGCCATATCCAGGTCGTCAAATCCCATTACGGCAACATCGTCCGGAATGCGCAGATCGAGCTGCCGGGCTGCCTGAATAATGGATATGGCCTGCAGGTCAGTGGCGGCAAATATGGCCAGAGGCAGTTCCTGGTTCTGCAGGAAAGCCATAGCCCGCTCTCGAGTCTTGTTAATATCATACGGCGCAATCAGGATTTGGGTATCGGCCAATTTCGCTCCTAGATGGAGCAATTCCTTGCGGAAGCCGTTCAGACGCAAAGAAATGGGGTGAATGCCATATTCGGCGGTGGATGTGTCACCCACAAAAGCGAAACGCCGGTACCCTTTCTTGTAGAAATACTCCGCGGCTTGTTTGCCGCCGTCTTCGTTGTCAATTTCCACACTGCTCAATAACGCGTGGGGATACTCCACCAACACTGTTTCGAGGTGATGGTCCAGAAGACGCTGCACGTAATGATCATCCAGTTCGAGCGAGAGGATGATCAATCCGTCCAGGTTGCCGGTGAGCGGAAGCGTGTCAAGGTAGTTGCTCAGGTGTTTGCTGTTGGTGACGGTGTAGATCACCAGCTCGTATGGCGTGGGCCCCAGGGCGGCGGCCACACCGCGCAGGCGCTGCACAAAGGAGGGCGCGGTGAAGAATGGCGTGATCACCCCGATGCGCCGCTGTGTGCGGATAGCCCGGGCACGCGCGTCTGCCTTGGGGATGAATCCCAGAGAGTCGATGGCTTCCAGAACGGAAGTGCGGGTTTCTGGTTTCACCTTGCCGAGGTTATTGATAACGCGCGAGACAGTCGCTATACTTACATTAGCGGTCGCGGCAACATCGTAAATAGTGGGGGTGGTCGTTTTCGACAATAGTATCTTTCAGGGGGAGCATCTGAATATACTTTTATGTAAGGACTTACAGCAATATAGTACAAAATATAGAGAGGTGAGTCAATAGGCAAATTGAGGGAATTGGAAATTTTAAGATTAGCGCGGTTTGGTAACCTTCCAACGTATAGGGTGCCGTTGAACGCACCGGGTACAGGACATCACATAACCGGCGCGAAAAAGTCACCTTCGCCCTGAGGGAGAAGGCCGAGATGAGGGTGACGTCTGCCGTTTACGCATCAAATGGACGCGCCCGTCTCCCGGCAGACCGTGGTGCGTTGAATGCGCTGACGGTCTCATCCGGCTATCATTCCGCGAACCATGTCAGCGAATGGGCATTCAACGTCACCCTACATAATCGTGAATGAGGTGATTTATGCTATGCATGAATCCTGCGCAAGAAAGTCACCTTCCCCCTGAGGGGTAAGGCCGGGATGAGGGCGAGGTTTGCCAGGTGCATATCAACTGGACGCGCCCGTCACCCGGCAGACCGTGGTGCGTTGAATGCGCTGACGATCCCTTTCAGAAACCGTCCCGCGGATGATGTCAGCGAATGGGCATTCAACGTCACCCTACGTTTCCCAGTGCCACGGTGTCATATAACCTGCGCAAGAAAGTCACCTTCCCCTCAGGGGGAAGGCCGGGATGAGGGCGAGGTCTGCCGTTTACGCATCAATTGGACGCGCCCGTCCCCCGGCGTGTCATGGCGGGTTGCCCGCGGTTTTGTGATGGGATTCAACAATTAAATGGTAATGTCAATAATTAAGCAGTCAACACCACCCTACATTGCCGTGAATTACTTAAACAACCCCGATATGAACGCCAGGATGGAACCGACCACCCCGAAATCCGTGTCACCGAAACAACTATTGAAAATGCCTATCGCGCTGATCGCGCGCAGTGACGTTCCGGCGAGCAGCGTGAACAGCAGCCCGCACAGAAATCCCCCCAGCACCGCGCCCTTCCATCCGCCGGTGGCATTGCCAAACACCCCTGACGTTCCGCCCACAAAGAAATGGATGATCATCGAAGGCAGAATGACGCCCCCCAGCGCACCCATCAACGCGCCGGGCGGCAGGAACGCGATCTGCAGTCCCATGGCGGCAAGCCCGCCCACGATGGAAGAAAGGTACCCCACCAGAACCGCGTTCTGCCCGTATGGAAACACCACCGGGCAATCCAGCGCGGGTATGGCATCAGGCACGATCTTTTCAGCGAAGCCGCGGAACGCCGGCACGATATCCGCCAGGATCATGCGCACACCCAGCAAAATGACCCCCACCCCGGCGCCGAACGTCAATCCCTGGATCAGGCAGTTCAGCCACCAGGAATCCGTGCTCAAAAAGCTGCGTCCGGCTTCCTCCGCGCCTTCCACCCGAACCGCCGCGATCCCGGCCACAAGGTAGATGATCACCATCACCACGCCCATGGCGATTAGGGGTTCTTTCATAAAACTGATCCACACGGGGAATTTGATATTCTCGGTGGAATCCTTCGGGTCGCCCACCTTTTCGCCCAGCCAACCGGCGAGCACATAATTGGTGGTGCCAAAGTGCCCCATCACAAAATCGCGCTTGCCGGTTATCTTTTCCATGAACGGGGCTGAAAGCCACGGGAAAAAGACCATCATAAATCCCACAATTAACGCGCTGACGGCGATCAGCGCGGCAGATGACCCGTCTTTAAAGATTGTCAACCCCAGTATCCCGGTGACCATGGTAGACGCGAACAGCGTGTGGTGGCCGGTGAGGAAGACGTACTTCATGGAGGTGAAACGTGCCAGCAGCAGGTTGACCAGGAACGCGAAGAAAAAGACCAGCGAGATCTGCGTTCCGTACAGTTCCTGCGCTTTGGCCGTGAATACTTCATTGACCGGCAGGGTTCCCTGCAGGCCAAAACCTTCCTGCATTAAAATTCCCAGCGGGGTGATGGCGCCAATAACAATATTCGCCCCGCCGCTCAAGATCAGGAAACCGATAATGGTCTTGACCGTCCCGGTGACCACCGCGTCAAACGGTTTTTTTAAAGAAATCAAACCGAACATGGCGATCAGGCCAACCAGTATGGCCGGTTTGCTCATGATCTGGACCAGAACATCCAGCACGGCATTCAGCATGCTCATGGGGCGATCCTTTTCCGCTTAGCTTTTTTGTCCGGAAACAAGTTCCATATAGATAGGAACCAGCACCCCCTCGATCTCTTTCTCGTCAAACAGGTTATGCACTTCCACCACCGGGGCGCTTTGCGATTCACGCAGCCGCGGACCGAACTCGGTAGATGTGACGAACAGATCAGGCCACATTGATTTTGCGGTGCTGATATCGCCCACTTCCACAGAAAATTCGCGCTCATCAACGCCGCTGCGTTTTAGCACCCGCTCAACCCCCATTTTAACCAGCAATCCACTTCCCAGACCCATTCCACAGATGGCAGCTATCTTGATCACAAATTTGCGGCTCCTCTCAGTGAAGAATTCGTTCTGCTAGTTTGCCAGGATACCCAGAATTATGGCCAATACAGCCAACGCCAGGGCGATCCACCCGCTGCGTTCACGGCGCGACCTGTCATCATCCATTTTGCTCGTCCGCTCCTTCCGGGTCAACTTCTGGTATTACTATTATAGGATATAACGCAAGTCTAACCACCCACCGGGATGGAGTAAAACACATCAAGCAATTCAGCCGGGGTCTGGCAGGCTTTCAACCTGTCAATGTTGCGGGCATCACTCAACACCGCGGCGAGTTCCGCCAACCCCTGAATATGCTGACGGTCGTCAATGGCCGCCAGCGCCACAACCAGCCATACGGGGTCGTTCACGGCGTTGCCAAAATCCACCGGGGTGTTCAATTTGATCACCGCCATACTGGCTTTGATCACCCCGTCTTCCGGGCGGGCGTGCGGCAGCGCGATACCGGGCGCCACCACAATGTAGGGCCCGAATTCCACCGCGACACGGATCATGGCATCAGAAAACCGTTCTTCCGTGGCGCCATCCGCATGGAACAACCGCCCGCAATAATGAACGGCTTCCTGCCAGTTGTTCACCCGCACATCTACGGCGACCAGCGGGGGTCGAAGCATTTCTCTGAGGTTCATAAATGCGTCACAATCCTCCCTGCTTCGCGTTCAGTATATTGAAAGCTTCCTGCCGGTTGGGCGCCTGCATCAGCCGATGCCGCTTTTCCGGGTCGGCCAGCACATCGGCCACGTCTTTCAACGCGTCAACATGCTGACTGGTATCCACCGCCGCGATGGCGATAAGCAGGCGCACCGGGTCATTTTCTTCGTTCCCGAAGGGGACCGGTGGTTGCAGGGTGACAAGCGCCAGCGCGGGGGTGATCACCCCCTCCGAGGGCAGCGCGTGCGCTACGGCGATGCCCGGCGATACCACAAAATACGGTCCGAGCTGCCGCGCGGTATTGACCATTGCCTGCCCGTAGCGCGGTTCGGCCACACCGGTTTCAGCCAGCAGATCACCGGCTTTGAGGACGGCGTCCACCCAGTTGTTCGCGCAATAATTCACTTTGATGCGCTCGATCGGCAGAAATTGCGCCAACCGTGACTGACCCCGCCGGGGTGTCAACGGGCGGGTGGGTGCCTCAGAGCTGACCGGTCTAAATCCCAGGTTGGTAGAGCGGCCCAGCATAGAATAAAACGGCTCGTTCTGCGCCCGCCGGGTGGTGGTTTTCAGCCGGAATTTATCCGGCCGGAACCAAGAAATTCCAGACGCCACTTTGTCACCGGCATCATCGAACATGACAGTTTCAGTCATCAAAATCGGATCGCCGGTTTTGATCTCCAGCAATGCGGATATAGCCGTCGCCGCGCGCGCCACCGAGATGGTATTGTTGGCCCATTCCAGCGTGATACCGTAATGCCGTTCCACCGTCTCCACCATGCCTCCGCGGGTGAAATCTTCGTTCATCAAACCGCCAAACCGTGAGGCCGGAAAAAAGTATTCCTGCACCACCAATGGTTCGCTTTTCACGTGCCGTACGCGTTTCAAATAGAACACGGCTTCAGCAGGTGACAGATCCAGCAGCAGCGCCTGTGATTCCGGCGCGGGTATGATACGTTGTTCGAGAACCCGGGTGGTGAAGGGAATGCCCATCAACATCAGGTCCTGGTAAATACTCAGCCTCCCGGTAAACGCGGTGTCTTCAACCGGCTGCCCCACAAACGTCCCTTTGCCGTGGATCTGCATGATCAGTCCCTTGCCGATCAGAATGGAAATGGCTTTTCGCAGCGAACCGCGGCTGACCCCCAGTGACTCCGCCAGTTCCACCTCGCCGGGGAATTTGTAGTCAGGTCCCCATTCACCCGAAACGATGCGTGCTTCCATCCACGCTGCCAACTGGCTGTAAATGGGTTGACTGCTTTTCCTGTCTACCGAAAATTGCATGGTCACCTTTCCCCGGGAGCAAGAGGTATAGTAAGGTTCAGTAATACTGTACCGCAATACCGGGCATTGTCAACCGGTTCGCGATTGTCAGTTTTGAGAGGTGAAGGTATCCGGTGCATGAAAGTCACCTTCCCCTTAGAGGGAAGGCCGGGATGAGGGTCAGGTCCGCCGGGTGCGTATCAAATAGACACGCCCGTCACCCGGCAGACCGTGGTGCGTTG
>CAYOKC010000121.1:0-8747 GCA_964404415.1 uncultured Leptolinea sp.
GTATGCCTGTATTCCTTTGACACCGGAAAATATCATGATGTCAAATCAATAGACAGCTCACTGCTTCCAGAAATCGAGGCGGTATTTACATCGCAGGATTGCAATACATTGCTGTATGTGTACGCGCATGAAACAGTCAACATTTTCCACACCAAAGCACCATCTAAAGCGGATGCCCATTATTTAAGTCAACGCGCTTTTGAGGCCTGTGGTGAAATTACCCGGGTTTCCTCCCTTGCGAAAGCTGTTAAGAATCATAAAGCCATGTGTGTGGCAGCTACCGGTCCGCGGGAGAAAATGGCGCCGGTGTACGAACAGGTTCACAAAATAGCTGACCTGGAGACCATTTATTATCCATGCAATGACTTCCAATGCCTGGAAGTTTATGACCACTCCGTGAGCAAGGCAAACGCCGCGTTGAAACTGAAAAAGAGAACGCATGCCACTGAACTCACGGTATTCGGCGACAGCCAGGATGACGTCGGGATGATGGAAGCCGCCGATTATTGTTTCGCGCCGCGAAACGGAACGGAAGACGCCCGGAAGATCGCCAACGGCTTGATCGATAGCTGCAATGACGACGGCGTAGCCCGTTTCATCCAACTCCGTCACGGCCTCTGACCGGCTACCCGGTTATTTTTGCTCTTTCTGCAAAAATGGTTTCAACCGCTCAAACTCTTTTTCCAGGCTGCCGATGCCGGCTTTGACCGGATCCAGTTCACCGGATTTTGTAAATTTTTCAAGGTTAGCCGCTACTCCCCGTAAAGCTTCCGCGCCAAGGTTGGCCGATGAGCCTTTGATGGTGTGCACCAACCGCTCGGAGGTTTTTACGTCACCATTAGCCAGGCTGGTCCGCAACTGACTGACAAGTGACGGGATTTCTTGTATATAAGTGGCGATCACATCACGGATCAGTTCTTCATCGCCCATCAGCCGGTTGAACAATGCCTCACGGTCAAAAATGGAACGGTTATCTTCCGGTACCGGTTTGTTCTGGGGTACCTCGTCCAGTTTATCTCCGGATTTCGAATGGATACGTTCAACCGGCAGCCAGCGTTCCAGAGCCTCGATCAATTTTTGAGGTTCAATAGGTTTGGAAACGTAGTCGGTCATGCCGGCTTCCAGGCAAAGTTCCCGGTCACCCTGCAGTGCGTTCGCCGTCATCGCGATGACAGGAATAGCGTGGTTTAATACCCTGGAATGCGGATCTCGGATGTGGCGTGTGGCTTCAAAACCGTCCATCACCGGCATCTGAACATCCATCAATACCAGATCGTAGGCTATGTTTTCCAGCATCTTCAGCGCTTCACTTCCATCGGCGGCTGCGTCTGCTTTCAACCCGTATTTCTTCAAAATCCCCATCGCCACCTGCTGGTTGATGATATTGTCTTCCACAAGTAACAGGCGTGTATTGGGGTCAACCGTAACGCGCACCGCTTCACGGGCAGAATGGCTGGTGACGATCGTGTGAAATTCCGGTTTGACAACTCCGCATTCACCCGTGCCGCTGTGTGTAGCCAACGTAACGGAGAGCACGTTGTACAGATCCAGGTGGCGCAGTGGTTTAACAAGATATCCGGCAAAGCCCACATTCTCAAACCGTCGCGCGTCTCCACGCTCACCCATGGATGTTAACAAAACAAGTGGTGTATTGCACAGGCGGCTGTCACCTTTAACGATCTGCGCCAGCATCACCCCGTCCATCCCGGGCATGTGCATATCCAGCACCGCTATATCGAACGGGTCTTTTTCGTCGTACGCTTCCGCCATAGCGCGGTACGCGGTTGGGCCGTCTGCCACCTCAACTGGCCGCATTCCCCACGAAGTCATGCGGATGACCAGCATTTCACGGTTGGTGGCATTGTCGTCCACTACCAGTACCTTCACCCCGTTGAGATTGGCAAGTACCGGCAATGTATTCTGGCTGTTTTCAGGCTGCAGTTTCATGCGTACTGTGAACCAGAATTCAGATCCTTTTCCGGCTTCGCTCTTTACACCGATCTCTCCACCCATTATCTCGGATAATTGCTTTGAGATGGCCAAACCCAAACCGGTTCCGCCGTACTGCCTTGTGGTGGAAGAATCCGCCTGGGTAAATTTATTAAACAGAATCCCGATCTTATTATCAGGAATACCTATGCCAGTGTCTTTGACTGAGAAGAGGATCTTGACATCTTTTTCAGTGCGTTCTACACACCTGGCATGGACAGATACTTCACCGGATTCGGTAAATTTCAACGCGTTACCGGTCAGGTTGGTCAGTATCTGGCGCAGGCGTCCGGGATCACCCATCAACAACGCGGGGACATCCGGGTCAGCCGCGCAGATGAATTCCAGGTTCTTCTCACTGGCCCTCACAGCCAGCGCGGCAGCAAAATCATCCAACAGGCTGTGCAGGTTGAAATTCAGTATTTCGAGTTCCAGTTTTCCTGCTTCGATCTTCGAAAAATCAAGAATATCATTGATCAATGTCAGCAGGGTTTCACCACTGGAGCGGATGATCTCGGTATAGCGTTGCTGCTCTTCATCCAGGTTGGTTTCCAACAACAACCCGGTCATACCGATGACGCCGTTCATCGGGGTGCGGATCTCGTGGCTCATGTTGGCCAGAAACTCGCTTTTCGCCACGTTGGCCATCTCAGCTTGAACCGCCAGTTCATTGGCTTTAATGGTTGATGATTCCAGTTGCCGGTTGGTCTCCTGCAATACATCCATCATGCTCTTCTGATCAGTAATATCCGCCGATGTTCCAAATGTTCCGATGATATTGCCGTTCCTGTCCAACAACGGAAGTTTTGTGGTTTTTACCCACCGGTCCGGTTCATTGGCAATCGTTTCCTTTTCTTCTTTGGTTATCGATTGACCGGTTTGAATGATCCACTGCTCATCTTCATACGCCGGGCGCGCGTGTTCTTCGGTGAAGTAGTCAAAATCAGTGTGACCGATCGCGTCTTTGGGGTCACCCACATGCATTAATTCGGCCGTCGCATTATTAATACGGATGAAACGGCTTTCCAGGTCTTTGAAGTAGATCTTATCCGGAATGCTGTTCATCAGGTTATTCATCAAGGTCTGTTCAATATCAAGTATCTTTTCAGACTGCTTCCGGTCAGAAATATCCTGAACGTTCACAGCCCTGAAAAGTACCGTTCCGGTTGAATCTTTGATCGCGGTCGAATCCACCCAAACCGGGAAAATCGACCCGTCTTTACGGACGTGTTTGGTTTCGAACTGGCAATGACCGGCTTCATGGATCTTTTCGATCATGGCCGGAACTCTTTTACGCGATTCCGGTGTAAGAACATCAAGGATCGACATACCGCGCATCTCATCCACGGTGTAACCGTGCATACGGGCATATGCCGGATTCATCATTTCAAACCGGAAGCCTTCTGTGCTTTCGGCTGTCACACCCCATTCAGCGTGAAGGAACAGGTTGGCCCATTTATACAGTTCTGATTCAATGCGTTTGCGGTTGGATATATCGCGGATAATAAAAAGCAATCCGGTGGGATTACCATTTTCATCGCGGATGACATCCGTATTGGTTTCCAGGTCAAAGATTGACCCGTCCGCTTTGCGGCCTTTATATTCCAACCGGCCTGATGATTGCCCGTTTTGTATCCCTGAAATTTCCAACCTGGCCAGATCAACATCTTCCGGTATTAATAGATCGTAAATAGACCGGCCGGTGAGATCCACGTCACGGTCATAACCGAATAACTTGTAGCCTGCCGGCGAGACCATGCGGATTTTGCCATCCAGGTCGGTGATGGTTATATCATCCGGTGACGCGTTCAAAATAGACCGGTATAACGTATCGCTTTTATTTAATGCCTCTTCTGTTGCTATTTTCTCCGAAATATCCGTCATGAAATTCAACGAAGCCGGCATGGATTTCCAGGTAGTTTTTACAGAATACATATCCACCCACACACTACCCCGGTTACGGGTTTGCAGGCGGAATTGTGAATTGGTTTTCAGGTCTTCCCCATTGACCCGTTTTTCGTTCCGCTGCCGGATCATTTCACGGTCATCCGGATAAACAAATTTAAAGATATCTCCGGAAAGAAGTTCTTCTTCAGAATATCCTGTGAGTTCGAGAGTTTTCGAATTACACGAGACAATCTTGCCATCCTGCACAATAACGATCGCTTCCTGAACGCTATTGGTGATGATGTCCTGGTTGTTTATGGAAAAGGATGATTCCATCCTCTCGTTTTTTAAAGGGTTTGGTTCTGCTGAAATTCTTTCCATCATAGGCCGTCCATTTTCAGGGGTGTTCTTTCGCAAGTATCAATCAAACTTGATTAAGCCGCAACCCCGCATTCGGGTTGGATTGCTTTTCATGACCAGCATGAAAATGAATCCGTTCCCCAAGTCTCGATCCGGATCCAATAGTATCAGGTTTGATTTCTAAGTCAGTATGGGCTGAATAACCGGACTCACGCATATCCGCGATTTGCATCCGCCTCCCTTTTATCATTGATGCAATGCGTACAGATATATACTACCCGTATAACCATGAGCTGAAAGTAAAAGACTGATTAAAACGCTCCCAAATGGCGGTGAAATTGACGTAAAAACACAACCAGCCCCCATATCAGGGGGCTGGTTTATTGTTATCCGGTAATTCAAAATCTGAAATCTATTCTTTCAGCTTCATGGCAAAGGTTCGACCGAACTCACGCGCCTGCGCCAATTCTTCACGGCTGGGTGCGCCGGTAAAATTGAAAGCGCCAAGCACTTCCCATTGAAGCTCTTCTGCCAGTGAGCGGAACTCCCGTTCAGCTCCGCCCGCCCAGGCGTGACTGCCAAAGTAAGCGGCTTTACGGTGATACATATGTTTGCCTTCCGCTATCCGCAAAGCGGCAGCCATATCAGGGAAAAGCCCACCCTCATAAGTGGGCGCTCCAATGATCACACCGCTGCGGGTTAACAGGTGCGGCAGGATGTAACTCATGGGTGTTTTTGAAACATTGAATATCTTTAATGGGAGCCCGGCATCTGTCACCCCCTGGGCAACCGCTTCCATCACACTCTCGCTATTTCCGTACATTGACGCGTAGATCAAGGTGACGCCCGGATCAGCCGGTTCTGTTGCCAGGTTGGACCAACGGTCATACAGGTCGATGATCCGTTTCGGGTTTTTGCGCCACACCAGGCCATGCGAAGGCGCCAGAACCTGCACGGGGACGTTAGCCAGTTTATCCAATGCTTTACGCACCGGTTTGGGGAATATGGCCACGATATTGGTGTAGTACCGTAACGCTTCCTGTTCAAACCAGGTCAAATCACCGGCTTGATCGTCAAAAATACTGCCATTCAAAGCCCCGTAACTTCCGAACGCGTCACATGAGAAAAGGATCTGCTCTTTTTCTTCGTACGTCATCATGGTTTCCGGCCAATGCAGGAAGGGGACTACAACAAACCGCAGCGTATGGTGCCCCAGTTCGATGGTTTCACCATCCGCGACCGCCCGCACGTTCTCTGTGATGCCGTAAAACTCTTTCAGCATATCGCGGGTTTTAGCCGTTCCGATAATTTGAACCTGAGGGGCTTTCTTTATTATTGTCCGTAGTGCCCCGGTATGATCAGGCTCCATGTGGTTGATGACCACATAATCCAGTTTTTCCAGAGGTATCAGGTCTTCCAACTGGGTGACATACTCACCGGTCAACAAGGATTTACAAAGGTCAATAACAACATTTTTGTCATCCTGAATAAGATAACTGTTATAGGAAACCCCTTCCTGTTTGATTGTCCAAAGGCCTTCAAACAATTCTGTCATCCGGTCATTGACACCCACCCAGGTGATGCCAGGTTTAATTTCTACGGGTAGCATGAATACATCATCCTTCCTGATCTATCTTCAATAGTGATAATTGGATTTTACACCTTGAAAGCTTTATTCTTTATAAAAATTCTACAAAAGTTGCCGTTGTAATCCTAATTATCTTGCTTTATAGTGAATTAGCTGAGTTATGTAGATGATTTTCGGGAGGGATGATGAAAATATCCAGATTTTTCGTCTGTTTCCTTATTATTCTGTCCGGATGTCAAACAACGGAAACCATTGCTCCCCCAACCGTTACAGCCGAAATACCAGCCATAATTCCTGAACCATCTCCCACTCCGGCCATTGTTGAAGAACCGACGGCCTCACCTGAGCCTGTCATAGTGCATGTGGATTTCCCCGGGGCTCCGCTGGGTAAGATAATGCAGACGGTACACGACCAGGTGGACGAAATCGCGTCAGCACAAAAGCAAGCTTTTGGCGGTGACGACTTCAAAAACGGAAAATACGAACGTCCCTTTGACCAATCCATGAATTATCTGCCTACTGTTGACCTGGTCACCATTCAACTCAGCCGTGAAGACCCACTTTGGATCTACGCCTTCATGAAAGTGCAAAAGCCATTCATGGATTACCCGGATATATACACTCATTTTCTGCTCGAGATCGATACCAACCTGGATAACCGGGGAGACCTGTTGATCATCAGCGCGTTGCCCCAAAACACGGAGTGGTCTACAGAAAATGTGAAGATCCTTGCCGCGCCGGACCAAAACATTGGCGGTGTATCGGTTGTTAAACCGGATGAAAACCTCAGCGAAGGTCGGGGATATTACGAGGTGATCTTTGACAATGGAAGCGGTATCGACCCCGACCTTGCCTGGTCAAGGTTGTCAAAAACCGACCCGGCCATGGTAGAGATCGCGTTCAAAAACTCACTCGTTGGCGGGGAAAAAGGGAAATTCATCTGGCTTCCCTGGTCAAACGCCGGTATGCTGGACTGGTCCATGTTTGAATTCAATGACCACCTGACTCTGGCACAGGCCGGATACCCGCTGAAAGAAGATCCGCAGAATTATCCGTTGAAAGCCCTGTGGGGTGTGGATAACACCTGCCGTATCCCTTCCAGTTTTTCTCCCACCGGTTACATGCCGGGGCTGTGTCCCAATTACGACCCCGTCTATTCGCGGCCTGAGATTGAAAAAGTTTGCCCGCCATGCAGGAAACCTCCCTGCCCATGCTAATTCTGACGATACTAGTATCCCCGGTTTGGTTGGTAACAAGCCGGGGATTTTTTCTTACGGGATTGTGGATACGGTCAAAACAATTTCAGGGATTTTCCGTATAGAATCCAGGAGACTATTCAGATTGGCTGGCACTATTTATTACTTCACCGGAACCGGAAATTCTCTGGCTGTAGCCAGGACACTGGCTGACAAGCTCAACGTTAAGCTTGTAAATATCGCGTCATTATATAATACGCAAACAGTTCAGCCAGAAGCCGGCATAATGGGAATAGTCGCTCCGGTATACCATGGAACCCTGCCGCTGATCGTCGCCAGGTTTGTTGACAAACTGACCTCCCTCGAATCGAAGTACATCTTCGCCGTTTGCACGCATGGCGACCACCCCGGCCTTTTCATGGAATACCTGCGAAACAGGCTGGCTGCCCGCGGAGGCAGGTTATCGGCCGGCTTCAGCCTGCACATGCCGTACAATTATGTCTCCCCGCCCGCACGATTGAAGGACTTCTACAACTCGTTCGCGCTGCGGAAGATCGATCCGGCCGTTGAACAGCGGCTGCTCGATACGGCGGATGAAAAAACGGAAAAAATAGCAGCTGCCGTCCTGTCGCGGCAAACCGGTATTCTTGAAATCGATTCCGTCCTCATTACCCGGCTGGTTGACACTCTAAACCTGCATGAATCGATGGGCAAATCAACCTGGTCAAAGATCACCGGCCTGAACGAACCTCCAGGATTGACCTTTAACGAAGTCCGGCTGCGGATGGACAAAGCCTTCACCGTGGATGAAACCTGCCCGGGCTGCGGTACTTGTGAGAAGATCTGCCCGGTGGGAGATATCCAAATGGTTAGCGGCCGCCCGGAATGGAAGCACCATTGCGAACAATGCTTTGCCTGCCTTCAATGGTGCCCCAACCAGGCCATTCAATTCCGCAACAACACAACGGGACAGAAACGCTATCACCATCCACGCGTAACGTTGCAGGATATGATTTCATAAGACATATAAACATCCTTCCCAACAAGTAAACCCACGGGGAATCCAATCCATCATGAAGGAGCAACAGATTAATGCGGAAAATGTTCGTTAATTCAGAAGGAAGAGTGCGCGCCGGATGGCGAATTCTCCTCCAGTTCTTTTTATTCATAATGGTTCTGACAGCCACACAGTTAATTCAAGCAGAGGGTTTCAGAAATGGAAACGCGATATCCTACGCGGCCGGCAGCCTGACGTATATCGCCGGCATCCTGATAGTGACCATCGTACTTACCCGCTACCTGGACCACCGGCCGGTCCATGAGATCGGCCTGCGCTTGAGCCGGGAATGGTGGTCAGACCTGGCTGCCGGGCTGGTCATCGGGGCGTTCACGCTGGGATCGGTGGCATTTGTGGAATCCAGCCTGGGTTGGGCGGAATTCACAGCAGTCCCGCGGAATTCACTCCACGCGCCGTTGATCGTCACTGCGCTGCTGGCGTTTCTTAATCTGACGGCCGTCGGCTTCGGGGAAGAGCTGACCTTCCGCGGATATCAATTGACCAACCTGGCGGAAGCGTTTGGAAAGAAGGCTGGGCTGAAGAAAGCCGTCATCATCGCCCTGTTGCTGACCTCCGCTATCTTCGGGGTGACACATTTACTCAACCCCAATGCCGGCCTGCTGCCCGCGCTGAATATTTCTCTGGCCGGTCTATTGCTCGGGCTGGCTTA
>CAYOKC010000121.1:8757-11792 GCA_964404415.1 uncultured Leptolinea sp.
GGAAGACTGGCCCTGCCGCTGGGTATCCATATCGCCTGGGGTTATTTTGAAGAATATATATTCGGGTACGCCAACAGCGGGCAGGAACCGTTCAACAGCCTGTTACAAAATACAGTCTCCGGTCCGGTTTTATGGACGGGCGGGAGTTTTGGTCCGGAGGGCGGTTTGCTGATACTGATCGCGATACTGGCGGATATTGGACTGCTCTACCTCTGGCTCAAGAGCCGCGAGCGTTGGAAAGGCATCCATTCACGGCTGGCGGATTTTCCCAAAAGTACGTCACACAATGCTTGATCGGGGTACACTACCCATGTTGATCAAAGACTTTTCGAGATAATCCAACAAAAAAGAGCAAAGTATCGAATGAGATCCCTGGAGGATGGTATGAAAACACTGGTTTTATTTGAGTCCTTTTTTGGCAACACAGAAAAGATCGCGCGGGCGGTCGGCGCGGCGTTGGGTATCCCTGATTCGGATATCGTCCGTGTGAGTGACGTCAAACCCGGGCAACTGGATGACGTTGATTTGCTGATCGTCGGCGCCCCCACCCGCGCCTTTCAAGCCAGCCCGGATACAAAAGCATTCTTGAAAAGCCTTCCTGCCAACAGCCTGGCCGGTAAGAAAGTGGTTGCATTTGATACCCGCGGCGATATGACGGGCAATGTTCCAGGATTTTTAAAACTGATGGTCAGGCTCTTTGGATATGCCGCGGAACCCATAAACAAACAACTGGTAAAAAAGGGCGGAATTCAGGCTCAGTCACCTGCCGGTTTCATTGTCCTGGAATCAGAAGGCCCGCTGAAAGACGGTGAACTTGAACGCGCCGCTGATTGGGCGAAAAGCATTAGCTAAACCTTACCGGCCGAATTGACGGTTACCGCTCAGACTTTGTTATTTCGAGCTTACTTATATTAAGCAATAAAAAAGACCTGGTTTTTCAACCAGGTCTTCTGTCATCATTACCACCTATGCTGCCACCTTTTGCGGGTTCAACAATTGCAGGCCGCAGTTCTCAAAAATCCGCAGTGGAGCAACCCCGATCCCCACAACACTGGGTCCGGTATGCGCCCCCAGTGACGGCGCCACGGGGACGGTTTCGTCAAACACACAATCCATCAGTTCGGAAATACGTTCTTTCAGCATGGCTACGCCTTCCGGATTATTGCCATGCATAAGTTGTACTCGAATGGGACTCCCATCAGGGAACTTCTGCACCACAATATCCGCCATGCGGTGAATGGCCCGTTTCAGGGTGGGAGCCTGCCCCCAGTTATAGTATTTGCCGTCATCCTTGGCCACACCAATGACCGGTTTGATATTTAATAAAGAAGCCAGCATACCTTTCAAATGGCTGATGCGCCCCCCGTGGATCAGGTACTTCAGGTCGCCCAGGGTGAACAATGTTTGCTGGTTCTCGCGGATCTGGTCAACCAGTTTGATAATGTCCCCCATCACCCAGCCGGCGCGAATGCCCATCGCGGCAGCCTGTACCTGCCAACCGAACGGGGCGGATAACGTTTTTGAATCAAGAATGGTCACATTGGCTTCCGGTACCATTTCAGCTCCCAATCTGGCAGAATTAATGGTGCCGCTCAATCCAGAAGAAATATGAATGGATATGATATCCGGATCAGTTTTTGCCAGTTTGCGGTACATATCCGCGAAATCACCCGGTGATGGCTGTGACGTGGTTGGAAATTCACCGGTTTCTGTCAACGTCTGATAGAACTTGTTGTAATCAATTTCTTTCTTACCAACATAGGTTTTACCGCTTAAAACAATTGTCAGGGGAAGGGTGTTGATGTTCAATCCCGCTTCAATATCAGCAGGCAGATCCATCCCCTGGTCAGTTACGATTTGCATATTGCCTCCATAGTCAAATGAAAGCCGTAAAAGGCTTTCAGGATAGTAAAACTTTATCATAGTGAAGGCCGCTGGCAATGTGACAAAAGATATACTACGGGGCACATTCCAATAAAATTTAATATGGAAGTACAAATATTTACACGTGAGATATGCTACCATTATCAATATTGTTGAGTCATAAGCCCTCTTTCTCGGCGGGTTTCTCAACTGGAGGGAAAATGAAGAGGCTATCTCCCGTAGTTACTCTGGTCACAGTTTTTTTTGCTGCCAGCCTGGCATGTTCTATGCCGTTATCCCCCGCGGTAACACCTACCGCAAGCACTCCCGAAGAGATAGCAACCACTGCCGCCACAGTTGTTCTCCCGACTGTCGCTCCCTCCAACAGCCCTCTGGTGACAGTTACCAGCAGGCCGGAAGCCGCTATCCCACCCACCGCGACCCTGCCGCCCACGGCGATTCCCCCAACGGTCCCGGCGGCTACCAATACCCCCGCGGGAACCTGCAACCTGGCCGCGTTTGAAGCGGATGTCAATTACCCGGATGACACGGTTATCCCCTCCGGCAAGAATTTTGATAAAAAATGGCGTCTGAGGAACAATGGAACATGCACGTGGACGTCCGGTTATAAAGTGATCTTTGTTTCCGGTGACGCCATGGGCGGAGCGGGATCTGTTCAACTCACCAATGGGACTGTGGAACCGGGAGCATCGGTGACGGTATCCGTCAACCTTACAGCCCCTGCCGCCCCCGGCACGTACCGGGGAAACTACAAACTGCAGTCATCCGATGGGTCCAATTTCGGCATAGACCCCGCCGGTAGCGTTTTTTACGTCCGCATCGTGGTGGAAAATCCCAACGGCGATGTCCCGCCCAGCGATGATGAATTGGAAGAAAACAGCGACGAGGAAGCAGACAGTCCTGACATCCCGACGCTTTCACGCTACTTAAAGCTGACCAACCCGTATATGAAAGGAAACGACGTATTATCCCTGCAGAAAAAACTGCTGGCTCGAGGATACTCTGTAGTCGGTTCAGCGGATGGGGTTTTCGGCAAGAAAACAGATGCCGGGGTCCGTCAATTCCAGGCGGACCAGGGACTGGTTGTTGATGGTGTGGTCGGACCTAAAACCTGGTCAGCACTGTGGCATTAGCTGCGGAAAAGAAGTAAA
>CAYOKC010000122.1:0-11759 GCA_964404415.1 uncultured Leptolinea sp.
CATCCTGTGGCTGCTCTTCGGCTTTGGCGTGGTGGCCTTCTTCGGGCTGCAGACCGTGCTGAACATGCTCTTCAATCTGGGCAAACCGGCCGACCTGGCCCCGCTGTTCGCGCAAATGCCGCCAACCGGCATGTCACAGCAGATGATCGTCGCCCTGCTCGCGATAAACGTGGTCATTTTGGGACCCTTCCTCGGGCTGCTTGTGGCCTTCGGTGAAGAATACGGCTGGCGCGGTTATCTGCAGCCTGCCCTCTACGGATTGGGCAAAGTGAAGGGTGTGGCGCTGTTGGGCGTCATCTGGGGCATCTGGCACTGGCCCGTGATCTGGATGGGCTATAACTTCCCCGGCAATCCCATCCTCGGCAGCCTGCTTATGGTGCTGTACTGCGTGGGCCTTGGCTTCTTCCTGGGCTATGCCGTGCTCAAGGCCAAAGGTGTGTGGATCGCCGCCTTCCTGCATGCGCTCGCCAACCAGGCGTTCAGCTACTTTGCCGGAATGATCTACACCCCCAATGATATGGCCTGGTCCTTCGGCATTGGTCTCCCCGGGTTGGCTGTACTGGCGCTGGTTGTGCTGCTCATTCTGCGCGACCCTGTGTGGAAAGAGTGACCGTCAACACGTCAACCGGCCAGATATTGGGTAATCACTATCCCCGACCAGTTCTCAAACGAATTCAACCGCCGGTGTAGGTCTTCTACACCGGCGAAACCCAGGCTTTCGAAGTTAAGCGTTTCCCGCGGGGTGACGTCCGCGTCCAGCAGTTCGTATTCGTAGACAATCCCCAGGTGGACGCGGCTCACCGCGCTGGTGTTGTCATTGATCAGGCCGGCCGGTTTATTGGCCGGCTTGAGGCGGCAGTCAAACTCTTCGGTGATCTCGCGCTCACGGGCGCGGTCGATCACAGCGAACGCGTCCGCGGGGTTGAAGTCACCATCTTCGGGGTTGATATGTCCGCCCACTCCCAGGGAATACTTCAAACTGAGCCGCTTTTCGCTCACGGCTTTCGTGCGCATATAGAAGAAGTACTCTTCCTTGTATTTCAGGATCGAATAGGGGATGACCTGTTTGAATGTCTCGTCTGTTTCGGCCGCGGCGCGTTCCATGAAGCGTGACTGCCTTAGCAGTTCGGGAAGGGCGTCCGTCTCTCGAGAAAATCCGTTGACGGCGGGCAGGCGGTTGACGGCATCAGCATTCACCACCAGAACATGTTCATTCATGCGGCTGAACTCCAGGGGAATAGGATAGAGGGTATTATAGCCGCGAGTATAATGAGGAAAACTCACTGTAACAACGGGGATAGATCATGGAAGAGACGATTTTCAGTAATTTCACGTGGCTCAATCCGGGCACCGCGCGGTTTGACGGCGGCCGCCTGGTGATTGACGCGCCGGCGCTGAGCGATTTTTTCTGCAACAACGGCGCCATCGCGCAGGATGGCATCACGCCGGAAACGTTGTGCAACGCGCCGTACTATTACACCGAAGTCCTCGGCGACTTTGTGGCAACCGTAAAAGTATCGCATGCCTTTAAGGATACCTACGATTCCGCCACACTGATGGTGATGAAAGACCTGGATGTGTGGGCCAAGTTGTGCTTTGAAAAGACGGATTTCGGCATGCATGCCGTGGTCAGCGTGGTGACCAACCACACCTCCGATGACGCCAACGGCTGCAACATTGACGGCGATTCCGTGTGGCTGAAGGCGGCACGGGTGGATAATTGCTTCTCGTTCCACTACTCAACCGATGGCGAAAAATTCTACATGACGCGCTTTTTCACCCTTCCGGTAGACGCAACGGTGAAGGTTGGGCTGGTGGCGCAGGCGCCCCAGGGCAGCGGTGGGCCGCGGTTTTTTGACGGTTTTACTCTGGAACACCGCACTGTGAAGAACATCCGGTTCGGGGATTAAGCCCCGGCAGGCAGCCTTACCCCGCCTCTTGCTATAATTGGAGGGTAAGAAAGAAGGTGGATGCATGTCACAATCACACCGTTTCCCGACGCGGATCGTAACCATTCTACTGACCATCGCCCTGGCCTGCGGATTTTTCGCGGCGGCGGCTTCACCCGTCAACGCGCAGGACGAGGCGCCCACGCCTGTCCCCACCATCGAGGTGACGGAAGTCGCGCCGCCGGCAGAACTGCCGCGCACTCAGGCGGCGGCTGCCCCGCGTTTCAACGCATTCCAGCGGTTTGATCTGGATTTCGTCAAAATGGCTGACGCGAACAACGGCTGGGGATTTGCCGGCCGCAGCGTGCTGGCATCCGTCAATGCGGGGCTCACCTGGAAGGAAAGCACCCCGCCGGAGCAGATCATGGACGGCGTGGAATACCAGCCGTTTGGCGGCTTTCTTGACGCGAAGAACGCCTGGGTGATCTACACGAAGAACATGCAGATCGAAAACCCGGCCGTCATCTGGCACACTACCGACAGCGGACGCTCGTGGACGCCTTCCGTGCCGGTCAGTCACCAGGCATTTGGCGACAAAATGTGGGCCAGCTTTGTCACCGTCGACCCGCTGAACGTTTACCTGATGATCCACGGCCTGTATGACGCGGCGGGTCCACAGTACATCCACAGCCTGTTCCGCACCAAAGACGGCGGCGTCACCTGGAGTGAGATTTCAGCGGATTCCACCGAAAATTACAGCGGTATGTCTTTCTCTGATGCCATGTTCGGCCTGCGCACCATTCAACGCACCGTTCCGTACGAGGGGAAACCCCCGTTGCTGGATATCACCCGCGATGGCGGCGTTTCATGGGAAACGCGCGAATTGCCGCCCCCGGCGGAAGACCCCACGTTGTTCAAACGTTACGCATACTGCGAAACCTTCCAGCCGGTGGCGCTTTCATTCGAATCCTACCGGCTGCTGGTGGGCTGCTATGACAACCTGGACCCGCACCAGTTATTCACCGGGTACATGTATTCCACCAAGAATGGCGGCGGCACCTGGTTGTTTTCCAAACTACCCGAAAAAGCCCGGGCGGATACCGGTCAACTGTTTTATTTTGACGCGAAACACATCTACCTGATGGGAAGGGACTCATTCCAGAGCTCGGATGACGGCATGAAATGGATCTACCTGAAGGTGGTCAACTGGGACGGGCAGTTCTCCTTCCCGGACCGCGCGCATGGCTGGGCTGTGGCGCGCATGAAAGATTCTGTCGCCTTTGTGCGTACCACCAATCGCGCCTCCACCTGGAAGGTGCTGTCACCGATGATCGTGCGGTAAGGATGGACCCGAATCCGGCTTTGTAAAAACCGCGGCTGAGAGATCAATTCTACATAAGCGGCGTCCCGCGTCCTTCCACCGAGTCGATAACTGCTTCACGCAAGGTCATCACAGCCAGTTCCGCGCAATGAAGGTGGTCTTCCGGCAACCCGTCCAGTGCTTCGATCAACTCTCCAGGAGTGATCTTTTCCGCTTCCTGAAGTGTTTTCGCGCAGGCCATTTTGGTCAGCATACTGCCGCAGGCCAGGGTGGCGCCGCATCCTTCCGGAACGAACATCGCCTCAATGATACGGTTTTTAATAATCCGCAGGTCAATTTGCATACGGTCACCGCATTTCCCCAGGAAAAATCCCTGCGCGTCCGGGTCTTCCATCTCACCCATATTTTCCCGGGCGCGGATCAGGTGCATTACAGTACCGGAAAACGGGTTGTGCGCCGGACTGACCGGTGATTGTGTATGAGACGCGTCCTCCGGGGTAACGGTTTCAGGCGTGGCTGAAGAGACATCTTCTAAGACTTGCATAGATGGTTTATTTTCCAGAATATCGGAGAGAGCTTTCAGGAATTGCCCCACAAGAGATGGATCTTCTCCCATCACAACATCTTCAATCTTTCCGGAATCGCATAATGCTACCGCCTCCGGTATGAAGGGAATTCTTGTGAGAACTGGTACGTCAATTGGATTCTTGCCGTTATCGGGTTTTGAGTTGCCGAAAAGTTTCCCTGCCTGCCCGGTCTCAGGATTGGTGTACCAGGCCATGTTTATCACCGTGCCCAGAATGTCTACATTCGATTTTCGGAGATACGCCGCGGCTCTCGCGGTGAATCGGGATGATATCTCTTGAGGAGTGGTGACAATCACGCATCCGTCAAATGGTAATGATTGGGTGATCGCCACGGCGGCTTCGGATGTAGCCGGGGGTAAGTCGATCAATAAATAATCCAGATCACCCCATTCAACCTCTTTCCACAATTCTTCGATAACTTTCCCCATCAGGGATTCTTTCCAAATGACGAGTTGACTGTCACTATCAACCAGAAGATCCAGCGATACTATCCGGATGCCTTTGCTGCTGCTCTGAGGCGAAAAACTCCGCTCCCCAATTTTCAGCGGTTCAGAAATTCCAAAAAACGTGGGGATGCCAGGAGCGGTAAAATCCGCGTCCAGGATACCCACGCGGTATCCCATTTGCGTCAACTCGACGGCAAGAAGTGCTGTGGAAAACGATTTGCCGACGCCGCCTTTTGCGCTGGTGACGCCGATCAGATGTTTGATATGATTTTGAAAGATGGATGGTTGATTTCTTTTTCCCGGTGTATTAGAGGCCATTATATGAATCCCTTATAACTATGAATTAACTCTATGAGTAGTCTGGTTGATTTTGATACCCGGGAGTTCATTATACCTGCCGAAATGTACGCAATTTACTGCTTACTTCTGCTATTATTCAACAAGACGCCTTCAATATAGAGAAACATGATCTTTAATTGGGATTGCTTAAGGTGAGTTATTAACTCTGTAACAGAAATAGACCGGGTACGTCAAAACAGGTGTGAAGTCATATAGATTTCGCAAGTTAGAGGTGAGGAAGTATGCACGATAAGAGATATAACCGGGAGGTAGAGCGCCTGCGTGATCCGGAAAGGATTGCACGGGTTGAAGTCGACCGTGTGGTGGATATTGTTTTGAAATCCTTTAATGGAGCTGTTTCCATACTGGATGTGGGAACAGGTTCAGGCCTGTTCGCTGAAGCCTTTGCCGGGAGAAACCTGCAGATTACCGGCGTTGACGTCAACCCGGAGATGGTGACAGTCTCCAGCCAATTAGTGCCTTCAGGCACATTCCATGAAGGTATAGCCGAGAAGCTGCCGTTTCCCAATAAATCATTTGATATTGTGTTCATGGGGCTGTTGCTTCATGAAACCGATAATACATCGGAAGCGGTCAATGAAGCATACCGGGTATCAAGGATGGGATTAGCTGTGTTGGAATGGCCATATGAAACCCAGCCGTTTGGCCCGCCCATGGAACACCGGGTGTCTCCGCAAGAAATCATATCCATGGCGCAGGAAGCCGGATACAAAGAGCCCGCTACCATCCGATTGACCAATCTGTCACTGTACCTGATGAAACATTGAGCCAGATAGATCATCCACCGCGATACTACATCCTATGAATGTAGTAGCCGGAGTGCTATCCTTAAGCCATACAATCCCGGTTCGACAGGAGGTGCGGATATGGTGGGTTATGTCATCGGAAGCATCGCGGGCGGATTGCTTTTTGGTTTACTGGATGGACTGATCAACGCTAATCCACTGGCGGTACGCTTGTTTGTGGTGTTCAAACCGATCTCGCGGACAAGTATAAATATGCCGGCTGGCATTGTGATCGATCTTGCGTACGGTTTCATCCTGGCCGCTCTTTTCCTGCTGGTATACCCGTCATTACCGGGGCAGGCCGGGTGGGTTAAAGGATTGTCATACGGCTTGCTGGTCTGGTTCTTTCGCGTGGTGATGGGCGTCATTTCACAGTGGATGATGTACACGATCCCTGTGGAAACGCTGCTCTACTCGCTGGGAGCCGGCCTGGCTGAAATTCTGGTGCTTGGATTGTTGTTCGGGTTGGTGGTAAAACCTCTTTAACCTGATTTTTTCAATGAATAACGAAAACCGCTTGACAAACCTTTTTGGATGTTCTATAATGCAACCGGTTGCAATAAACAGGATGAAACGATGGCAATAAAAAATGTTCAAACAATCGAGGATATCGCGAAGCTGGCCAACGTCAGCAAGTCGACGGTATCCCGCGCGTTGAACAACAGCACGCTGATCAACCCGGAGACACGGGAGCGCATTCAAGAGATCGCACGCGCCCAAAATTTCAAGATCAACGCGCCGGCCCGCAACCTGAGTTTGCGGCAGAGCCATACCCTGGGGTTCGTGTCGTACGCGTGCTGCGGCAAGAACTTTACCGCGGAAGACCTCTTTGGCCTCGAGCTTCTGGGTGGTATTTCTGATGGCCTGCGCAACCTGGGGTACGATCTGCTGGTAATACCGGTAGATCCCCACGAAGATTCATGGGAGCAGCATTATCTGGACAGCGGCCGGGTGGATGGTTTCGTCCTAATTATGTCAACCCACAAGCAGAAGCACGTTAACAATCTGGTAAAGCATGGAACCCCCTTCATTGTCTGGGGGGTACCGGGACCGGGCAGCAACTACAGTTCGGTATCCGGAGACGATTTCACCGGCGGTAAGCTGGCTGCCAACCGCCTGGTGGAGATCGGCCGCAGGAGGATCGCGTTTTTGGGCGGCATCCCCGGCGAATTGGAAGTATTGCAGCGTTATGCCGGTTACGAAGCGGCGTTGACAGAAGCCGGGTTGGGCATTGACCCTGATCTGGTGACGTACGGGAATTATTCCCACGTTTCCGGCAAAGAAGAAATGCTGCGGCTGCTCAACCAGGCGCCTGATGTTGACGCGGTATTTGTCAACAGCGACCTGATGGCACTCGGGGCGATCGATGCCCTGCAAAGTAAAGGGAAGCGGGTACCGGAGGATGTTGCTGTGATCGGTTATGACGACCTCCTGCTGGCGAAGTACAACAATCTGCCGCTAACCACCATCCGGCAGAACGTGCCCCTGGCGGGCCGTCTGCTGGCGCAGAACCTTATTCAGTTTATTCAGACCGGTGTGGTCACCAATGTTAAGCTGCCAGTGGAGCTGGTAGTGCGGAAATCCGCATAGAGAGCGGATCTTTTTTTTAGTCCGGTTTGCAACCGGTTGCAAAGGAGTAGAACATGTCTAGCATTCAATTGATCAACAGTGTTATGGAATGGGAACGCAGGATCGAATTTGAAGAGGAAAAACGCGGTAACCATTCGTATGACCCGTATGTGAATTACCTGGCCGAGGCTGTCCCGGCCCGTAAACAATCTGTATCATTGATCGATCGTGTCTTAGGTAGAGACAAGAAGCGTCAGCCGGTGATCACTTCCCGCAAGGAAAAACCCTGCAAGGATCCGCAACCCTGCTAGGACCGTCGCCGGAACCAGTTGGACTGGTCTGAATACGGGGCACGCCGCGGTTTGACGTGCCCTGTATCATTTTTGTGGAAAACCAACCGGTTGGAACTATTTTCCAGGTTTTTACGTCTAATTTACAGAATGTACGAAACCTTTGAATACCTGCCGGGTTTAATACTTCATGAAAGTTGTTCCGGTTTTATTGTAAGGAGGATGGTATGGGACCTGTTTATGTAGTTGTTACCCTGTTGACCACGTTATTCGCGACCATCAGTTTTGCCGGCCTTCTGCATTCGAAGGATTAATTCTCGTTCAACAACCTGAAAATATGGTTGATATGATCTACTTCATGCCAGGCGGCGCGGCGCAAAACCTTGCGCGGACTCCAGAATGTGCCGTCTTTGCCGTTGACCAGCCGGTCGCCATTCAGGCCGCGCAACGTTCGCTCAAAAATATTGCGGGTGGCATCCATCCGGCGGAAGACATCTTCCGGCAGGGTGGTTGAGTCAGCCGCCAGAATATTCAACCTGTCCAGCAGCCACAACTCGGTTGTGGCCACATGATCCAGAATGCCGCGGATGCTCCACTTTTCCCCCGGCATTTCTTTATCCAGCCGTTCGGCAGGCAGATCGCGGGTCAGGCCGGTAAGATCTCTGCGCGACCACGACATCACCTCAAGCCCGCGGTCGATCTCTTCGACGGTCAGTGGATTCCAGTCCACCTGGAAAAAGGCGGTCACGTTCCGGCCGGCCGCCGCAGGGAATTGTTCCGCGTCCACGGGATGGCAGTCAAAAGACTCGGCCATGTGGATATCGATATCATCAAAATTGATCCAATTCTCTTCCGCCAGGGCGGCTACGCGTTCCTTGTACCCGATAAAGGCGCGTGGGAAGGCCATGATGGCAGACGCGCCTTCAGACCCGTAGGCGAAACATCCCGGGTAATCCAGTGCCCAGGCGATGGACTTGTTCTCGTAATTATTTTCGAGGCCGATCTCTATTCTCATGTTACAGGGGATTCCCTTCCCACCCGCACCGGGCGCCGGAGATGGTGATCCACTGGCCATCAAATTTGCCGCCCTTCGGGCGCAGGCGCAGGGTGTCACCCGTAAATTGTATCCTTATATCCAATCCTTTTAATCCGAAACTGGAAACGAACCGGATATCACTGGCAAGGGTGGTAGCCGTGTTTTGCAGGGCGCAGCGCGCGTAGTTTTCACTGGTGGTCTGGAATGCGCCACCGTTATTAAGCCGATCCGTGAGTTGATCGGCAAATGACAACCCGTTTTGCGTGGCCATGGCGGTAACAATGGAACGGTCCAGTGATATGGAAAGGGCTTCTTCATCCCAACGCCAGCTTCCGTTTCCCGGGCCGGAAAAACTCTGACTGCTAGACGGGTTGATGAGTGCTTTCGTGCGGGGAGAATGGATCCAGCCTTCCGCGTTATTGATGGAATAATGGCCTGAATCCACCTGCATTTCAAGCAGGCGTTCGGGGATCGGGGAGGCTGGCCGGGTTTGTGTCCAGATATTCTGCTGCACGATCTGCACTTTGTTGCCGCCCACGCGGTTGACCACCATGATATGGTCACCCGGCTGGCGGTAGGTATAGATGATAAGGTCTCCCGGCCGCGGCGGAACTGTGCCGCCGTTGGGATAGTACGTCAGGTCCACAAATGGCAGATACTTGGCCGCTTCCGGATCGTCGACGGATAAAGAACCGTCTTTGATCTGTGCCTGCATTTCGTGCGCCATATTGATGACGTCGATCATGTCATTGGGGATATTGACAATATCAGGCCACCGGCCGTTATTGGATAGATACCCCAGTTTTTCGGCATACAGGCGAACGGTCAATTCGATGCACTGGTAACAGTAGGCATACCCGCAGAATGGGGTGGTTTCGATGTAGCCTTCTCCGCCTTTTGGGCCGAGGTCGGGGTAGATCACGTCCACCCCTTTGCCGGCCAGCCAGTCACCGCCGCGCAGCAGGTACTGGTCAGCCACGGGGCGGGCGGAAACCGGCGCCGTGGAAAACAGCGCGCTAAAGCAGACCAGTAAAAATAAGAGTGGTTTATGTCCGGGTTTCATTGTCGACCGTGGGATTAATTATATGGTCAGGGATGCAAGTTGAGTGCCTCGCGCGGTAGCCGGATAATTATTTCAAGAAATTATTGCCGGTTTTACCCAAAGCAGGCTGAACCGCCGCCGCTGGAATCACATCCGCAGGTGGCTTCTTTTTGTCCGCGTAATGCCGCGTTGATCATGGCCGCGGCACAGCCCACGCCGCTATCGACATAAATCGCATGCACCGGGCAGTTGACCATACACGCGCCGCATTCCATACAGCGCTCCTTATGTGCCAGGATGGCGCTTTTTAGACCGGCTTCAAACGCGCCGTGCGGGCAGACGGTGCTGCACATGCCGCAGTTGATGCAGGCATCGGGGTCATAGATCAGGGTGTTTACGTCAAGGTAAGTCAGAGTATCCATCAGGCAACTCCCGCGAGTTCAATAATCCGGTTGACGATCGCGGCCATCAGACCGATACCCGAAAGCCAGACCATCATTGGGATGAAACGGTTCATTTCAAGGCGTACGCCTGATTTTGAGGTGAAGGGTGTAGCCCCGGTGAAATTGAGCGAGACGAATGCCGTCACCGCGGGAAAGATGAGCAGAAGGGCGGTCAGATTCAGTGCAAGATGCACCGGCAATCCGCTGCCCGATTGGATATTCCATATGGCAAATGGAAGCATGACCAGCAGTCCAAGTACAAAACCCTTGAGACTGAATTCACGAAACGGCAGCCAGGGAAGGAGAAGCGGAAAGAGTACTGTTCCGGCGAGGATGGAAACCACGGAGGCAAAAGCAAACCACCATCCGCCCAATAGCCAGCCCGCCAGACCGGCACCCACCATGTACCGGAATGTTCCTACAAAATCCACAGGGATTAATACGGCACGGTCGCGGATGGGGAATGTCACCCGGCGCATATCCGGGGTGGCGGTGCGGGTTTGCATGTACGCAGGTATATCTTCCACACGGACGGGTCCGTACTCCACCCGGAACCCGGTGGCTTTCTTGACGTCATGTGCAGCCACTCCTGGCGCCCCCAACTGGGGAAGGATCAGGATACGGTGGTTGACAACTTCACCAAGTTTTGTGTCCTTTACCCGGTGAACCAGTTCTTTTGTTCCGAAGGTTCCTTTGCCGGCGGCACACCACACGTTCACACCGAAGGTATCCAGCACAAGGATGAATGCATCCATACCGTCAAGGTTGGATCGCAGGGCGTCAAAACTCAGGGTGTAATTGCTGGTGACGAAAACCGGCGCTTCCGGTGAGGGCTTCCCCAGCCGGTACAGACCGGGTTTCACCCGGTGCCACGGACGCCTGTACCCTACCCGTGCCAGAAAATGATCCCAGCGATCGTCCGCGGTAAGAACACCGCTGGTTTCTGAGTAAACGGATTGATGTGTGCGAATGACAGGCATATTCACCCGACCCTTAAATAATATTCAAAAACATGCATATATTATTCTACTATGAAATTTAACCAACTCTTGATAGTTTTTCCCATTTTGTTATTCACCTCCGTTAAGTTGGAATACAATACATGCATATGAAAATGAATCTCGCCCTCGCCCAGACCACAGCCGTTTTAGGCGGCGTATCGCAAAACCTGGAAAAGCATCTCTCGCTGATCAAGCAGGCAAAAAGTGACGGTGCCGACCTGGTGATGTTCCCTGAACTTTCACTGACCGGCTATGCGTTGCAGGATCTGGTACCCACTGTGGCGCACCGCCCTACAGCGGTTGACCCGGTTTTTAAGCCGTTGTTGGAAGCCAGTAAAGAAATCGATGTTCTGGTGGGTTTTGTGGAAGAAGATATCCGCAGCCGGTTCTTTATTTCGGCCGCCTACCTCAGCCGCGGCGAGACGGTTCATGTGCACCGCAAAGTCTACCTGCCTACCTACGGCTTGTTTGATGAAGGCCGTTTCTTCGCCTGGGGTGACCAGATCCGCGCGTTCGATACCCGTTTCGGGCGGGCCGGCGTACTGATCTGCGAAGATTTCTGGCACGCCTCTCCACCGCAGCTTCTCTGGCTGGATGGCGCCGATCTGTTCCTGTTCACGTCTTCATCCCCCGGCAGGGGCTTGACCAGCGAGCCGGCCCTGGGTTCATCCATCTGGGTTGACCGGGTATTGCAGGCGTATTCCGCACTGTTCACCTCTTTCGTTGCCCATACCAACCGGGTGGGTTTTGAAGACGGCCTGAATTTCTGGGGCGGCGCTTCGGTGTATGACCCCAACGGCATCGAGATCGGACGCGGACCCTATCACGAGGAAGCCCTCACTCTCGTGGAACTCGATATCAATCAACTGCACCGCACGCGCGCCCGCCTGCCGTTGCTGCGTGACGAGCGTACCGGCCTGACCATGCGTGAAATGCAGCGCATTCTTTCATCCAAAGACGCCATCAACGGGAGGTAGGAAAAAACATGGC
>CAYOKC010000123.1:0-7430 GCA_964404415.1 uncultured Leptolinea sp.
GTTCTTCACCACCTGCCTGCCTGGCTTTTTCTCTAAGTTCTCGCAGGCGTATAACACGGGGATCTTCTTCGGTCATATTTCCCTCGCATGAAAGAGTTACCACATAACAATTCTACTGATTTTCGGGACATTCGATAGTGACGAAGTTACCGGTCGTATGTACCTTTGGTAACGCACCGGCATGGTTGAGCTTGACCAAGTCAGCGGGTAGAGAACAACCCCGCACGGTTTAAACATGCCGGATTAGAATTCGGGCTAAGCAGGCGGGCGGAGATTATGGATGGAAAATTTACATCCCTCCGCCTGCTTAGCCCCTACCGGTGAACCTGGTATTTCCACTCTGCGTAATGGTGGGTTGAACGCACTTCTTTGATGATTTAGAAGCCGTCCGTGAATTAGGTCAATGATTTGGCGTTCAACACCACCCTATAAAACTGAACTCTTGTAATGAGATTGTGGGAAATCATATACCGCAAAACCCGTCATCCTGAGTGAAACGAAGGATCTCGTCTGACGAGAAACGGACTTTTGCCCCCACCAGTAAAAACATACCCTGCCAAATCCGGGGCGGAAGCCTTCCGCCCCTACATAAAAGGCCACCCTTTTGTGGGTGGCCTTTTGATATCAATTTATTCTCGATTCTACTTGCTGCCTACCAGCACTTCAACTTTCACGCTACCGGTGCCCTTAGGGGAAAGCGGGATGGTGTTCCCGTCGATCTTCTTTCCGTCGACAGACACTTCAACCGCGTTGCCTTTGCCCACCCGTTGCATGTGGATATCATACACGACATCACGGAACAAGCGCCGGGCAGAAAATTCTTTCCAATCCGTCGGGAACACAGGCTGCATGGTCAGGCCGGTGTAAGACGGTTTGATGCCCAGAATGTACTGGGTGATAGCCGTGAAGTTCCAGGCGGCCGTGCCGGTGAGCCATGAGTTTTTGGCTTCACCTTCGGTGGCAGCTTGTTTGCCTGCGATCGTCTGCGCGTACACATACGGTTCGCAGCGGTGCACCTCACTGATCGCTTCGCGGACAGACGGGCAGATGCGTTTGTAATAGTCAAACGCCTTATCGCCATCTCCAACTTTGGTTTCAGCCACCATGATCCACGGATTGGTGTGGCAGAAAACGCTGCCGTTTTCCTTGTAACCGGGCGGGTATGACGAGATCTCACCCAGGTGCAGGTAATACTGTGAATAACCGGGGTTGTTGACCACGATACCATGTTTGGTGGCAAGTCTTTCTTCCACCGATTTCAGTGCCTTGAGGGCTTTGCCGTCTTCCAGTCCGATACCGGCCATAATGCACATACCCTGCGGCTCAATGAAGATCTGCCCTTCTTTACAGGTGGAAGAACCCACCGGGTTGCTGTAATCATCATAAGCGCGCCGGAACCATTCACCGTCCCAGCCGTGGCTGGTAACAACCGGTTCCATATCGCGGGCGACCTTGTGGTAGAACTCTACATCCGATTTCTTACCCAGGTAATCCGCCAGCTCCGCCAGTTCGTCAGCGGCCAGAACCAGCATACCGCCGATGAAGACAGATTCAGCCACTTTGCCGTCTTTTCCGGTAGTGGTCTGGAAAGATTCACCCGGTTCGGATGAGAAACAGTTCAGGTTGAGGCAGTCGTTCCAGTCAGCGCGGCCGATCAACGGCAAGCCGTGCGGGCCTTTGCGTTCAATAATGTACTGAATGGCGCGCTGAAGGTGTTCGTAGAGCGGTTTCTCGCTGCCCGGTTTGCTGTCATACGAAACAGGTTCGTCCAGAATGGCGGTGTCGCCCGTCTCTTTGACGTACGCGCAAACGGCCAACACGAGCCACAGGGGGTCGTCATTGAAGTTGCCGCCCACGGCATCATTGCCGCGTTTGGTCAACGGCTGGTACTGGTGATACGCGCCGCCGGTTTCCAATTGGGTGGCGGCGATATCCAGCAGACGTTCACGGGCGCGTTCAGGAACCATGTGTACGAACCCGAACAGGTCCTGTGTTGAGTCACGGAAGCCCATGCCACGGCCGATACCGGTCTCAAAACCGCTGGCTGAACGCGACATATTAAAGGTGACCATACACTGGTAGGCGTTCCAGATGTTGATCATGCGGTTGGCATCATCATCCGGTGTGGTGACCTGGAAGCGGGAGAACAGTCCATCCCAGTAGTTGCGCAGTTCATCCAGGGCTTTCTGCACTTCAGCCGGCTGGATGAAGCGTTTGATCACAGGGATCGCTCGGGTTTTGTTAATCACCTGCTTGGCTTCATCTGAGAATTTCTGATCACGCGGGTTTTCAGTGTAACCGAGGAGGAAAATAACTTCGCGCTCTTCGCCCGGAGCCAGTTCAATATCACTCTGGATAACACCAACCGGAGCCCATCCGTGCGCGATACTGTTGGTGCATTCACCGCCAACCAGTACCTGCGGAGATTCCCATCCGTTGAAGACACCCAGGAATTTTTCCCGGTTTGTATCGTAGGCTTTCACGGGCGCCGAGGTGGTGAAGTAAGCGAAATGATCGCGGCGTTCGCGGTATTCGGTCTTGTGGTAGATCACATTGTCAACCACTTCCACTTCGCCCACGTTGTAGTTGCGCTGGAAGTTGGTGGCATCATCGTTCGCGTCCCACAGGCAGAATTCAACCGAAGCAAAGGATGAAAGTTTCGCGGGTTTATCACGCAGGTTCTTTACGCGCAGCCGCCATATCTCCAGGTTCTGGCCCATCGGGACAAAATAGAGTACTTCGGCTGAAATGCCGGCATATTTTGAACCGATCGTTGTGGTGCCAATGCCATGACGGCAGGTGTATTCATCCAGATTCTTGCGTACCGGCATCCAGGTGGGAGACCAGAAGTCGCCGGTTTCGGTATCGCGCAGGTAAACATAGCGGCCGCCAATATCCATGGGGACATTGTTATACCGGTAGCGGATCAAGCGGCGGAGTCGGGCATCTTTATAAAAGGAATAACCGCCAGCCGTGTGTGAGATCAGCCCAAAATATTCTTCACAACCCAGGTAGTTGAACCACGGCAAGGGAGTGTCCGGCCGAGTGATGACATATTCTCTATTCTTGTCATCAAAATATCCGTAACGCATGAAGTCCTCCTCGGAACAAATTCAATCGTCTTCTGGTAATTAACCAGGCGGTATTTTACCGCTTTACTGCGTCTGATTGACAAATTCAACAGATGTTCATGGGAAAAATCCAATTAGTGACCTTATTAATTGTTTCCCATAGGAATTGTCAACCGGTTTGTTGTATTTACAGTACCACGCGCCTGGTATTAAAGAAACTCAACCAGGCTATGGAGTCTGAAGAAAATCAGACTCCATAGCGCATGGTTGTCAGGCACTACCCTCCGCAGCAAACACAGGCTACGGAATGGTTGGGTTCAACTTCAACGAGGGAGGGAGAGCGGTGTCCGCAATCTTCCCGGCGGTGCGGTGAATGGCAGCGTTCATAGAAAACACAGCCATCAGGGGTCATCGGTTTACGTTCGGTAAGTTCCACTTCCGTTTCTTCCCATTTCTGGTCAAGGCGCGGAACGCAGCACATCAACATTTGCGTGTACGGGTGTACCGGGTTGTCAAAGATCTTCTTGGTATCACCGATCTCAACCACACTTCCTTTATAAAGGATGACGGCGCGATCGCTGATGTAATACCCGAGTGAAAGGTCGTGAGTAATGAAGAGAACAGAGAGGCCTTTGGTACGCAGATCTGCCAGCAAGTTGAGCACGTCAATACGCGTGGAGGCATCGAGCATGCTGATGATTTCATCAGCAACCAGGAATTTGGTATCCAGCAGAAGGGTGCGCGCGATTAAGAAGCGTTGAAGCTGTCCACCGCTTAACTGGTGAGGGAATTTATTCAGCACATGGGCTGGATTCATTCCCACAGATTTCAACGCGGTCTTTACTTTCTCATTCCATTCTGATTTCGGGACCGATGGATAAAACTCTTCGTGCAGGATTTCAAAGATGCGGTCAGCTTTAAAGATCGGGTTGTAGGTACTGAACGGATCCTGGAAAACACCCTGAACCCGGCGGTAGTACTCTTTAACCTGATCACCTTTTAACTTGGAGACATCCAAACCATCGTATGAAATCTTGCCCTGATTGGTTGAGATCAGCCGCAGGATCATCTTTCCGATCGTGCTTTTGCCACTGCCGCTTTCACCGATCAACGAGACAATTTCACCATCTTTGATATCAAAATTGACGTCTCTAACGGCTTTGAATTGTTTGCCGCCGAAGGTCCCGGTGTTGTAGATTTTAGAAACATTTTCCAGTTTAAGCATGGGTTTTTCCCTCCTTCCAACAGGCAAGGAAGTGGCCTTTCTCTACTTCGACAAACGGCGGGACTTCAGCGCATTTGGCAAACGCTACAGGGCAGCGGTCACGGAACCGGCAGCCTGTGGGCGGGTTCAATAAAAGCGGGGGGTTGCCGGGAATACCGGCCAACCGCGATTCACTGAACCGCACGCCGACCGTAGGCAGTGACTGGATTAATAACTTTGTGTACGGATGCCGTGGTGAATTGATGATGGTCTCCGTGGAGGCTTTTTCCGCCAACTGACCGGCGTACATGACCATGATGGAATTAGCCATCTGGTACAGGATGGAGATATCGTGTGTGATAACCATCATGCTCTTTACGATTTTCTGATCGCGGAAGCCCACCAGCATTTCTGCCACAGCCTTCTGACTGGAAACATCCAGGGCGGAAGTCACTTCATCAGCCAGAAGCAGGGATGGGTTCAACAGAGTGGAAATGACCATGACCATACGCTGCTTCATACCGCCGGAAAGTTCAAACGGGTACAGGTTCAGCACATCCGTGGATAGCTTCACAAGATCGAGACGATTCTTTAATTCGGGAAGGATCTTCTCGTAATCTTCACCCTTTGAAGTCAGCAGATCTTTGATCATCACACCGATCTTGCTGGTAGGGTTCATGGCATTCATGGCGTACTGCGGAATAACGGAGATCTTTTTATAACGAACCGAGTTCATCTTCTCTTTATCCTGGATGAACAATTCTTCACCATCCAGGAAGGCACGGCCGCGGATGAATTTCATCGGGGTGTGGAGGTAAACAAGGCTGTTGCTCAGGGTGGATTTACCGCAGCCGGATTCACCGGCCACACCCATGATCTCGCCATCGGCCAGAGAGAAGCTGGCATCTTCCAGGGCACGGACGTTCCCTGCGATTGTCTGGTAATAAACCGTGAGGTTTTCTATTTTCAGGCTCATATTACATCTCCCGAAGTTTGGGGTTGAACACTTCGTCGAGCCCGACATTCATCACATACAGACTACCGACGATGGCCGTGATGGCAATTCCTGGTGGTATGAACCACCACCATACGCCAAGCATCAGGGCGCTCCAGTTGACGGCCAGGTTCATCATGGTACCCATGGAAACACCTTCTGTGGGGCCAAGGCCGAGGAAGTCCAGGGTTGCCGCGTTCAGGATGGCATTACCAAACATCAGGATGAAGGTCATGAACAGGTAGGAGGCCATATTGGGGGCGATCTCGGTGAAGATGATCTTCCAAGAGCTCATACCACTCATGCGGGCCAGGTCTACAAAATCACGGGCGCGCAGCGAGAAGGTTTGTGAGCGGATGGCGCGCGCCGCCCATGGCCAGGAAGTCACCCCGATGAAGACAGCCTCAATCAGAACTCCACGTACCGGGATATACGCTACCAGTACCAGCAGCAGAGCCAGAACGGGGATGGTAAGAACGACGTTGGTCAACACATTAAGGACTTCATCGATCCAACCACCGCGATAGCCGGCCAAGAAGCCGATCAACATACCCAGTAACGTGCCAATAGTGCCGCCCACTATACCGACGAGGAAGGTGGGGCCCAGACCGTATACGAACTGGGTAAAGACATCTTCACCAAAGGTGGTGGTACCGAACCAAAATTCTGCTGATGGGGGTACCGATGACGGGCCCACGAAATCAGCCGGTTTGTATTTTGTCAGGAACGGGCCGAAGATCATCAACAGAATGAAGATCAACAACACGGTAAGGCCAATACGGAGTTTCGTGTTTCTGAAAGCAAAATAAAGCAGTTCGTTTTTCTTTTTCATTCCGCGCCTCCTGTCATGCCGGCACGGGTGCGGGGATCAACGATCACATACGCGATATCGACAATGAAATTTGCCATTAGAACGCCAATGACCACAAAGAGGAAGCAGCCCTGCAGCAGGAAGTAATCATGGCTTTGAATTGCCTGCAGAAGCAGGTAACCAATACCGGGATAAGCGAACACAACCTCGGTAGCCAGCGCTCCGGTCACGATCACGCCGATCTGCAACGCCACACCGGTAATCTGCGGAAGGATGGCATTGTTGAACGCGTAATTGCGGATCAACTTTTGCGGCGCGCCCAGTGCCTCAAGGTAATGGGAATAGTCTGCTTCAAGTTCATAAATAATCAGGTTGCGCATTCCGATCGCCCATCCGCCGAATTGCACAAGGAAAAGCGAAATGAATGGCAGGAACCAGTGCTTCACCAGGCTCCAGTAAAACTCGAATGAGTGATTCGGTTGCATGGAGAAATCATATCCGCCGCCAAGCGGGAATATTCGAATGACGATACAGAATACCCAGGCCAGAAGAATACCCAGCCACATATAAGGTACTGCTGTAAGGATGTAACCTATAGGTAAAAGCGTGTTGTCCAGCTTTTTGTTACGGGCAGCCATGGCCCCAAACTTGTTTCCGGCAAACCAACTTAAAACAATGGAAGGTAGAAGTAAAGCAATGTCATACGGCAAAGCTTCTTTGATTACCTGCACAACCGGGGTTGGGAACAGAAAAATACTGACACCCAGATCGCCGTGGAATATGGCATTCCAAAAATTCAAGTATTGTTGCCAGATGGGGAGGTCCAAACCAAATGCGTCCATGTAGTACGTGTACATCAGGTTAACAGACTCTCCCCTCATGCCAGCCCGGGAGATCATGATATCAACCGGGTTTCCGGGCATGAAGCGCGGGATCATCCAGTTTATCGTCACAGCGATAAAAAAGGTGAGCGCATAAATCAATAACTTTCTTCCAAAATAGCGCCTCACGGAACCTCCTCTCTGATACGCAAGCCTTATAAAAAAACCACCCCTCCTTCGCCCGGAAACCCGGGGAAGGAGGGGTGAAGTATTACATCTTACTTCTTGGCAACAGGTTCCAGAGCGAGGAGCATCTGGATACCGGACATGTTCCAGTATCCGCGCCAGGTGGCGGGCAGGAAGTGATTGTCACCATCAGCGGAGGGCCAGTTGGTCCAAACAGCTTCGGAGACCTGTGACCACAGACCGTTGTACCACAACGGGATGGTGGGCATTTCGGTCATGGTGATCTTCTGCAGTTTGCCAGCGATCTCTTTGATCTTGGCATCGTCGCCGACTTTGACTTTGT
>CAYOKC010000123.1:7440-10683 GCA_964404415.1 uncultured Leptolinea sp.
ACGTCCCGCAGCTGCCCGCCGCCGGCGACCTGCACTGCGAGATCATCGCCGACGATATCTTCATCAACCAGGCCGAAGGCTTCGGCGTTGTCGTAGCGGCCGTAGTTACCGTACTGGGCGGTGGCGATGTTGGCGAGGGGATTCTGGAAGACCCATTTGTAGTATGACCACGGGGTTGAGGACATCTGGGCTTCGTTCTGCAGTGAGAGTTCGAAGGTGCCCTTCAACTGGGCATCGCGCCAGGCGCCGTATTCCGGGTAATCGGGTTCGATGTTCAGGCCAACGGCTTTGGCATCGCGGGAGATGATCTGAATGGCAGCCATCCAGTCGGTCCAGCCGGAGGGGCAGGTGACTTTCAAAGCGATCTTGGAGCCATCGGGGGTTTCACGGAAGTTGTCGCCGTCAACATCTTTGTAACCGGCTTCGTCGAGGATGGCTTTGGCTTTTTCGGGATCGTATGACCAACCGAGTTCTTTGACCTGATCCTTGTCGATGTATTTGTCCCAGATGGGGAGCAGACCGGTGGGATCGGCAGCTTTGACGATACCGGTGTAATCTTTTTCAACGATGTCATTGACGTTGATCATCCACGCCATAGCCTGGCGGAATTTGACATCATCGAGGGGTTTGACCTGTTCGTTGATGATCAGGGCAGCAACGTTGGCGGAAAGCATGTACGGGGCTTCTTTGTAGTAGGTCTTGACAGCGTAACCGCCATTGACCAGGGAAGCGACACCGGGGAGGAAGTTGTTGCTCAAATCGAGGCCACCCTGGAGCATTTTGCCGAGGGCAACGTTGTTGGAGCCGTTGACGATGTCAACGATGTATTTCGGGGCGGGCAGTTTGCCGAAGACGTCTTTACCCCACCAGGCATCGTTGCGAACCCAGACCATGCGGTCCTGGTCGTTTGTCTGGTATTTGTAGGGGCCAGTGCCTACCGGAGGTTTATTGGCGCCACCGGTGAGGTCGGCAACAGAGAGTTTGCCGAACAGGGCTTTGGAGAGGATGGGGGTCTGCCACATGTAGAAGCCGACTTCCTGGTACGCGGGATCAGCTTTAAATTTGAAGGTGATCTCATTGGTGTCTTTGTTGACTTCGACGGATTCCAGGAATTTCCAGAGGCCGGTGTAGTTCAAGCCGGCTTTGGTTTCACCATCGGGATTGGCGATGTCGAAAGTGAATTTGACGTCATCAACGGTCAGGGGCTGGCCATTGGTCCATTTGATGCCTTTGCGCAGTTTGACGACATAGGTGGTGGCATCGGTCCAGCTATCAGATTCAGCCAGGTAGGGGGTGAATTTGTCAGCCAGAGGATCATAGATGAACAGGGTTTCGTAGCACAGGCCCAGGGTTCCCATGGCGTAACCGCCGCCATTCAACGGGTTCCAACTGGAGGGAGGACCCCACTGGGTACCGCTGGTGTACAGGGTCTCATTGCGGGGATATTCAACAGCAGCGGGTGACTTCGCGGCGCCGGCGGGCAGGAAAGCGGTTAAAACCATGGCGAGCACGACGACAACGAAAATCAATGTCTTAGGTAGTTTCTGCATCACGACTTCTCCTATTGTGAAGAAAAATCTATTGCCAGATAATTTGGAAACGTCCGGGTTGTTTCCGGGTCTATTTCCACCGACCGGGCGTTGATTCCGGGAAGAATATTGCCAACGCCATTTATCAAAACATCACATCCCTTTTCCTTTTCCTTTGCTTGCCTGTGTACTAAGCCCGTTGACGGGCCAGTCCGGAAGAACCACCTCCTTTATGAAACAGTTTTTATAATTCTGAGTTTTTCTTAAGAAATTCAATAACCTCATCAACCTTGCAGAAAGCCAGAGCTGTGACCGTATCAGCTCCACCGTAATAGATGGCAATCTTGCCGGTGGATTCTTCGTGCAAAGCCGCGCACGGGAATGCCACATTGGGCACGTCACCCACACATTCGTACATTGTCTGCGGAGAGAGAAGGTACGGGGCTGTGCGGTAGATGACCTTCCAGGGTTTGTCCAGGTCCAAAAGGGCCGCGCCAAAACTGTAGACAAAACCATTGCATGAGGTAATGACGCCGTGATAGAAAAGCAGCCAGCCTTCTTTTGTTTCGATGGGTGTGGGGCCGGCACCGATCTTGGTGCTCTGCCAGCCGCCTTTGGTGCCCATCACAAAGCGGTGTTCGCCCCAGTGGATCATGTCAGGGCTCTGGCTCAGGTATATATTGCCAAACGGCGTGTGTCCATTGTCGCTTGGGCGGCTGAGCATCACATACTTGCCGTTGATGCGGCGCGGGAACAGCACACCGTTACGGTTGAAGGGAAGGAGCGCGTTTTCGATGAAATGGAATTTCTCGAAATCGTAGGTGTAACCAAGACCAATGGTGGGGCCGTGGAACCCGTTACACCAGCTTATGTAGAAGCGGTCCTCGATCCAGACGACCCGGGGATCGTAGCGGTATTCAAATTTTGACAGTTCGGCGTCTTCATGGATCCATTCAATGGGATCGGGTGACAATGTGAAGTTGATGCCGTCTTTACTGGAGCCGCTGTGCAGGTTCATTTCGCGTTTTTTATTATCAGCGCGGAACACACCGCGGAATTCTCCGTTATAAGGAACCACCGCGCTATTAAAAATACTGTTGGATGTGGGGATCAGGTCGCGCGGGATGATGGGGTTCTGGCTATAACGCCAGACAAGATCAGAGCAACCAGCCGGCCGCTCTTCCCAGGGGATGAAATGTAATTTGGGATCAATGGACATTAATTTGCTGTCTCCAGTAAGAAATAAGGATTATCCGTGAAAAATCTTTACTCGTAACTTTGAGGATTTGGTCAGACTACCTATGAAGCTTCTTTGACCAGTTCCTCACCGCACGAGGCGCGAATAACGAGTTCGGTGGGTAGAACCAGGTTGCGCGTGGCCGTAGACGGATGCTCGATCAGGTCGATCAACATATTCACAACGCTGGCACCCATCAATTCAATGGGCTGGCGAACGGTTGTTAATGCCGGTATGGTGCGTGATGCCAGGGTGATATCGTCAAAACCAACTATGGCCACATCTTCCGGCACTTTTAGGCCGGTTTCCGTCAGCGCCCGGATGGCTGCCACAGCCATCACATCGCTGGTGGCAAAAATTCCATCCGGATGTTTATTGATAAGTTTCAAAGTAGCAATGTAACCGCCGGCATCCGAGAAATCACCTTCCACCACCAGTTCAGGGTCATATTCAAGTCCGTGTTCCAGAATGGCATCT
>CAYOKC010000123.1:10693-11458 GCA_964404415.1 uncultured Leptolinea sp.
ACGTTACCCGGACCGGCAATGGTGGCAATCCGGCGGCGTCCCATTTTATACAGATGATCCACAGCTGCGCGGGCCCCGTTGTAGTTATCCACATCGATAAAGCAAGTTTTGTCATCGTTCGGGTTGCGACCCACAGCCACAAAGGGCAGGTTACTTTCTGCCAGGGATTGAATGATGGAATCGTTCAGCGACATGGAAGACACGATGACGCCGTCAATAAGCCCGTTGTAAAGGACCTGGTGGATAGTGCGGCGTTCGAACTCTGGAGACGCCAGCCATAGCATGATGGAATAGTCGCGTTGGCTGCTCGTCTTGGAGACGCTCTGGATCAACTGCGGGTAAAACGGATCCGAAAAAATGGATGTGACGCTGAGAGGCACAATCAACCCGAGGATGTGCGTCTGGCCGGAAGCCAGTCCGCGGGCGGCAAGGTTGGGTTGAAAGTTCAACTCGGTGATCACTTTCTTTACCTTTTGCCGGGTGGATTCGCTCACATTGGCGTCCCCGTTGATCACACGTGAAACCGTGGACCGGGAACAACCGGAAAGGCGGGCGATGTCTTCGAGGGTAAGGGTCATGATCAGGTGGTTTTTCGGGGGTTTGGGAGCGCTCTCAGAATGGTTATTTATTTTTGCCCGTTTCAGGGCAAAGATAAAAACCGCTTTTGAGTGTGGAGAGTTTATTGGGAGCGCTCTCAAAATTAGTATAAATGCTTTGAAAGCAAAGTCAAGCTAAATGTGATGTATGTCACCCCCATATCATGAC
>CAYOKC010000124.1:0-11445 GCA_964404415.1 uncultured Leptolinea sp.
GGTTCCGTACAGAGCCAGCTTCCCACTCCGCTTCCGGAAGAAGCCATCCACGTCGGTCCCAGCGACTACGTTCCGTGGTTGACCGACCGCAAGTGGTGCTACATCCGCATGGAAGGGACCACCTTCGGTGAGGTGCCTTTGAATCTCGAAACAAAGCTGGAAGTTTGGGATTCCCCCAACTCTGCCGGTGTGGTCATGGATGCTGTTCGTTGCGCCAAGATCGCCATTGATCGCGGTATGGCCGGACCTGTCATTGGTCCCTCCTCCTACTTCATGAAGACTCCTCCCAAGCAGTTCCGTGACAGCGTCTGCCGCGAAATGACGGAAGCCTTCATCCGCGGAGAACAGGCCGAAGCCTGATAACAGTTCTTTTGTGTGGTAACACTTGCTGGTAGAATTCAGCACATGACCACACAAATTATCAAAAACCACCGCAGCCGGATCTTTTGGAGCCTGAGCCTATTGGCCGTTATGCTCCTCTCCGCCTGCGGTGGCTCATTTAATACTGTATCCGCTCAACCCCAGGTTGACCTTACCAAACAATTCGAAAACGCTCTGCTTACAGCGACCTACGGCGTGCCCACAGCAACTGTCACGCCCGCGCCTCCCACTGAAACACCCACGCCCACAGTCGATCCCAATATTACCCCGCCGCCTTTGCCGGCAGTCTTCCGGTCTGAATTCCTGAAACCGGTGGATATTCCTCGTCAGTACGAGACCGACGTATGCACCTATTTAAAGAATCGTTGGGATCCCAACAAAAGCGCGCCCGGTACGATTGTGATGGCAATCATGTTCCATGGAATTTCTGACGGAGATGCCGCGAAAGATAATGACATCACCATGACGGATTTCAAAGCGTTAATGAAATCACTTCACGATCAAAAATTTGAAGCCATTCGCATGCAGCAGTTCGTTGACTTCATGTACACCAACGCGAAAATCCCGTCACGTTCAGTACTGCTGATCGTGGACGACCGTCACCACCAGCCGTATTTTGACCAGAAGTTCAAAGACTATTATGACAGATGGGGTTGGCCGGTGATCAACTCCTGGATCAGTTTCAAAGAAAATACCCAGGATCTTATCAATGAACAGCGCAACCTTATTGCCGCCGGTTATGTGGATTATCAGGCTCACGGCGTTGTCCATAACTACTTTCAAAATGAAGAAACTTTTTTGCGTGGTGAACTTCAAGGCTCGATGGATGGTATGCAGCGTGACCTTGGTGTAACACCGGTCGCCTACATCTGGCCGGGAGGGACTTTCTCACAGTTATCCGCTCAAATCGCCAGAGAGGCCGGGTTTAAAGTCGGGTTTACAGTTGTTCCACGTGGCCCCGTGATGTACAACTGGATCCCGCTGGCAGATGAAATGGACCTACAGCGCCCCGGTTACACACCCGAGGGTTTCGCCGGTGATCCACTGATGACCATTCCACGCTACTGGGATACGGACGCCTATTACAGGCTGGATGAAGTCCGCCTGACAGGGAATGACGCGGCAGCAAAAGCACTGGAAACCAAAGCGGACGAACTGGCATACTACGACATTGTGTGCAAATCGAAAACGGGAGAAATACCGGCCGCCGCGGCACAATAATGGCAGATCAAGATAAGGAACTTCACATGGCAGCTCCCTGCATTTTTTGTGAGATCATCGCCGGTAGACTTCCCGGGGATATCATTTTTCAGGATGAGACGGTCACAGCATTTCGGGACCGGTTCCCGCGGGCTCCAATCCACATCCTGGTCGTTCCAAACAAACATCTTGATTCAATTAATGCTGTTTCAGAGATAGATAAAGAGTTAATGGGCGATCTGATACTTACTGCCCAAAAGTTGGCCAGTGATTCAGGGATCGCGGAATCCGGTTACCGGTTGGTAGTCAATACCGGGCCGGATTCTGGACAATCTGTTCACCATATTCATATTCATCTGATGGGTGGAAAAGCAATGCCGTTAATGGGAGGATAGCAGATGCAATTCAAGAATAAGAGTGTGCTCCTTTTTTTTATTTTCTGTCTGGTATCCCTCGCCTGTGTCCGAAACGCGGTATCACCTCAGGGTGAAATGACCGATGAGGAAAAGATCAAACAGACGGCGGCAGTAATCGCCACTAATGCAGCCCGGCCGCCAACCCGCAGTCCCGGTGAACCCGCTCCATCACCTACTCCGGATAGGCCCCACGCGCTCCCGACATTACGTTCTGACCCGGAAAAATATGTCGCTCAACCCAATGACACATATGGCAAAATTGCCAATAATCACGGGGTCAGCCTTCAAGACCTAATTGATGAAAATGAGATACTGGATGAAAATTTATTACTGGTAGGCCAGGAAATGGATATTCCCGCGCCTAAACCCGCCGGCAAGGCACCTGATTTTAAAATTATCCCGGATTCTGAACTTGTCTACAGTCCGGCAACAATCGGATTCAGTTCTGCCGAGTTTTTGGAAGGCCGCATCGGATATCTGTCAAATTACAGTGAAGAAGTGGAAGGAACTCAGCTTGCCGGTGTAGAAATTGTAAACAAGGTAGCCCGCGACTATTCCGTCAACCCGAGATTGCTGTTGGCTTTGCTGGAACACATGAGCGGGTGGGTGACAAATCCCCGCCCGGGTTCAGATCAAATTGCCTATCCTCTGGGATATGATCAGGATGGCGCCCCTAAAGGATTATATAAACAACTAAGTTTTGCCGCCAACAACCTCAACAGGGGTTTCTACCTCTATCAGGTAAACGCCCTCGCCCAGTTCATCCTTGTAGATGGCAGCCTGATCACCCCAAGTCCGGTTGTCAATCCAGGAACCGCGGGTGTCCAGTACTTCTTCAGTAAAGTCCTCGGGCGGGAAGCCTGGGAAAAAGCCATTACGGATAACGGGTTTATCGCCCAGTACAAGTTCTTGTTTGGCTATCCGTTCGATATGTCTTTGGAGCCTTTACTACCCTCCAAACTGCGTCAACCGGCAATGCAGCTTCCTTTTCAAAATGAAACGAAATGGTATTTCACCGGAGGACCCCATGCTTCATGGGGTGACGGCGCTGCCTGGGGGGCTCTCGATTTCGCCCCTCCCGGTGAGATCGAAGGTTGTGAGACTTCTGATGACTGGGTTCTCGCGGTGGCTGATGGCGATATTGTGCGATCCGATTTCGGCGCGGTTGTTCAGGATCTGGACGGTGATGGTAAAGAACAGACCGGCTGGACAATCCTTTACATGCACATTGAATCCCGTGACAGGGTGGAACGCGGGACATATGTCAAAGCCGGCGAACCGATAGGACACCCATCCTGCGAAGGCGGTTTTTCTACAGGATCGCATTTGCATATTGCCAGAAGGTATAATGGCACATGGATTGCAGCGGATGGCAATATCCCCTTCGTGATGGACGGCTGGACTTCTTCCGGACAGGGAATGGAATACAACGGTGAACTCACCCGAGATGGTAAAAGCATCGAAGCTTCCGAGATGCGCGAGGAAAATAATCAGATCAACCGGTGAAAGAGTAATAATTATCACACTGGCGGCCTGTATTTGTCTCTCGGCGTGTGCGCCTGCGTATTCAAGTCAACTTGACCTGACTGCCACGTCTCAGACACGCATTCTGTCCGGCACCCAGGCATCCAGGATCATCCAATCACCAACAAGCGTTTCGTCCGGTTCCGACGGTCTGCAGGATCCTGTCAATTACTCTTCTCCCATTCCCTCTTCAGTTAAACCTACAAGAACGGTGGCTGAAGTCCAGGTTAAAACCGCCGTACCGGAAAAGCCGGTATCATCGCCGACCTCGTTACCCACAAAAACCGCTTTTCCAACAAAAATCACAACGATTACCCGGATACCCCCGACTCCCACTCTGACTTTCACACCGGGCGAACCATTGCCTACGCGCACCCCGCTCATTTCACCGACCATCCCCCCGATTGAAATTGTGAAACCCGGTGGAACTGACCAGAAAATGCTTCTTTATTATTCTCAAGCCGGTGACACCAAACATGCCCTTGCAGTCCGGTTCGGCGTAAATGGTGATTCGATAACCTCTCCTCAAGAGATCCCGCAGGCCGGGCTTTTGAATCCTAACCAATTGCTGGTCATCCCCAAAACCCTGGAAAAAACCGGGCCTGAAGGCATCCTCATGCCGGATAGCGAAGTGGTGTATTCCCCATCCGCTCTTGATTTTGATATCGAGGGTTTTGTTAATGAAAAAGGCGGGTACCTGAGCACCTACAAAGAATATTTATCCAGTGGGTGGCACAGTGGCGCGCAGGTCATCCAGCGGGTTGCCATTGAAAATTCAATCAATCCACGTCTTTTATTGACCATGCTCGAATACCGCAGCCATTGGCTGACGAAAAAAGAACCCACCACCCTTGAACAGGAATACCCTATTACTCTCAAACCGATGATGTACCAACGCCTGTATCATCAGTTGAGTTGGGCTGTGCAACAATTCTCCATCGGGTATTATGGCTGGCGCGCGGGATTGATCACAACCCTTACTTTCCCGGACGGATCTACTATGCGCCTGGCGCCTGAGTTGAATGCCGGTACCGTGGCAGTTCAATACCTGTTCGCCCAGATTGCCAATCAGGATGAATGGGGCGCATCTCTCTATTCCCCGGGCAATTTATCCGAAATGCACGAACGCCTGTATGGCAATCCATGGCTGCGCGCGCAGAAATTTGAACCGTTATACCCCACGGACTTAAAACAGCCCATCCTTGAACTTCCATTTAAACCGGGACAGAGCTGGAGTTATAGTGGTGGACCGCATTCTGCCTGGGGACCTGACGGGGCTTTGGCCGCGCTGGATTTCGCACCTCCGAGTAATTACCATGGCTGTGCCGAATCCATAGAATGGGTGACGGCTTCTGCACCTGGATTGGTCGTCAGGTCAGCCAACGGTCTTGTGATGGTCGATCTGGATGGGGACGGTTACGAACAAACCGGCTGGGCTATTCTTTACCTGCATATTGCCACAAAAGACCGCATTCCGGTTGGAACCTGGCTTAACCAGGATGACCGGATCGGGCATCCTTCCTGCGAAGGTGGTATGGCAACAGGTACCCATGTTCATATGGCTCGAAAATATAATGGAGAATGGATACTGGCTGACAGCCCGATGCCGTTTGTCCTCAGCGGCTGGGTGGCGCATGCCGGTGATAAACCGTATCTGGGTGAAATGACCAAAGGCAGCATGATCGCGGAAGCGAACACAAGCGGCACAATGGAAACCCTGACCAATCGTCCCAAACAATGATCTGTTTAACGCCATTTTTCAAAACCATACGGAATAACACTGTTACATCACTGTTGATCCTCGCTCAACTAACCGCCTGCGTTTCCTCCGGCGAGTCTGTAAACACACCTGAACCATCCGGGAATCCTGTTGCTCAGGAAGCACCCGCGGTGGTACAAACACCCTTGCCGGTACGCGAATCATATTCGCCCGGCCAGCTCGTTGACTATATCGCCAGTTCCGGTGACACCCTCCCCGGGTTGGCGTCTCATTTCAATACGACGATCAAAGAAATCCAACAGGCTAACCCCATCATCCCTAACGATGCCACAACCATGCCGCCCGGATTTCCAATGAAAATCCCCATTTATTACCAGTCTCTCTGGGGGACCTCGTTTAAGATTCTGCCTGACAGCCGATTTGTATTTGGCCCGTCGGATAAAGGATTTGACCCGGTTGCCTATGTAAGGTCTCAACCTGGATGGTTAAAAGAGTACAGTGTCTACGCGTCAGGTAGCAACCGGGACGGCGGGCAGATGGTTGAGTTGCTGGCAAATAACTACAGTGTCAGCCCGAGGCTGATCCTGGCTGTAATTGAATATCAAACCGGCGCACTTACCAATCCCGTAAAAAAACCTGGATCAGATGACTATCCATTGGGGTATGAAGATACAGGACATGTGGGACTCTACCTTCAATTGAGTTGGGCCGTCAACTACATGAGCAACGGGTATTATGATTGGCGTTCAGGTAAACTAAAAACTTTCGATCTTCAGGATGGGCGGTTGGAACGTCCGGATCCGTGGCAAAATGCCGGGACTATTGGTCTTCACTATTATTTCGCGAACATTCTACCGGCTGATGAATACCTTAACGCTGTAAGTGTTGAAGGCTTATTTGCCACGTATGCCAAATTGTTTGGGGATCCATGGGAAGGCGACATCAATACCATCCCGGGCAGTTTGAAACAACCCTACCTTCGTTTACCGTTTCTCGGGGGAAAATCGTGGGCGTATACCGGCGGCCCTCATTCACCCTGGGGAGATGGCTCGCCGTTTGCTGCCATTGATTTTGCACCCCCGGCTGTAGTGGGCGGCTGTTCGGTTTCCAATGAAATTGTTGTGGCAATGGCTGATGGTATTATCGCCCGGTCAGAACCGGCCATCGCGGTTCTCGATCTGGATGGTGATGGGGATGAACGCACCGGCTGGAATATTTTTTACCTTCATCTTGCATCCGCGGATATGGTAAAAGCCGGTGCAATTGTAAAATCGGGTGACAGGCTCGGCCGTCCATCCTGTGAAGGCGGTCACGCCACGGGTACCCACATTCACATAGCTCGCAAATTTAATGGCGAATGGATACTGGCAGACGGCCCCATCCCGTTTGACGTTGAGGGTTGGGTGGCAAAAGACGGCTCCCAGGCGTACAAAGGAACTTTAACCAAATACAGCCGCACAGTCGAAGCCAGTGAATCATCTGATATTGCCACTCAGATACAATCTGAAGCTCCCAGATAAAACTCAAGACAGGCTATTCGATAGTAATTCTATGGGTGATCGGTACAGCTTTACCCAGCATGGCCTGCGCGGGACAATATTTTGTTTCAGATAATTCGACAGCCCGTTCCACGGCAGCACGGTCAATATCTTCCCCGTCAATGATGTATTCAATTTCGATACCGGTAAAAACCTTCGGATGCTCTTGAGCTTTTTCCGCATGGACTTTTACCTCAAATCGAACCACGTTTTGGCGTTTCTTTTCCAGGATGGAGATCACATCCATAGCCGTACATCCGGCAAGCCCGATAGCGATCAATTCCATAGGGCGGAAACCGTCACTGTCACCCCCAATTTCAGATGCAGTTCCAAGGGGAACCCAGAACCCCGAATCTGAAGAACCGCTGAAGCTCATCCGGCCTTTCCAGACAACTTTTGCGTCCATTTGCTCCTCCTGTTGAATCACTACACAAAAGGGAAGAAGTTACAAATTCCGGCTTAGCGGCCAGTTTGGAAGCACGTCCATATCCAGTGTGTCGGTGTGCCCGTTAATATACCTGAAATAGCCTGCGGCAGCGATCATAGCCGCGTTGTCAGTACATAAATAAAGTGGAGGAATGTGTACAGGAAATTCACCCTGCCCCGTGAAAGCCGTTCGCAACGCTTTATTGGCCGATACGCCTCCAGCCACCACAATGCTCTTAACCTGATATTGCCGCGCGGCAGCCAGGGTCTTCGCCAACAAAACATCCACAACAGCAGCCTGGAAGCTGGCAGCCATATCAGCCACAGGAATTTCTTTCTCTACACTCTCCAACTGCTTGATTGTGCGCAACACGGCTGTCTTCAATCCGCTAAAGGAAAACTCATATCCGCCGTCCATTTTTGCGCGGGGGAAATTGAAAGCCATGCTGTTGCCGGCCTCAGCCGCTTTTTGTATGGAAGGGCCGCCGGGATAGGCCAGGTTTAGTAGCCGGGCTACTTTATCAAATGCCTCCCCAGCCGCGTCATCCAGTGTGGCGCCCAATCTCCGGTAATTTAGATGATCTTCCATCAAGTTCAACTCAGTATGACCACCTGAGACCAGCAAAGCCATCACCGGAAATTCCGGTGGTGTAAAACGGTCAACATTGGCCGGCCGCACCCATGAAGAATAAATATGCCCTTCCAGGTGATTGACGCCGATCAGCGGCAAATTTCTCGCCATCGCGATACCCTTTGCCGCGTTAAATCCCACCACCAAAGAGCCTGCTAAACCCGGACCTCGTGTGGCCGCAATGGCATCAATATCATCCCAGCAAAGGTGGGCGTTTTGCAGCGTCTCTTCCACAACCGGGTAAATACTCAATGTATGCTGGCGTGAGGCCACTTCTGGAAATACACCGCCGAATTTCTTGTGCAGTTCGATCTGGGTGGCTACCGTATTGGCCAGCAGCAGACTGCCGTTTTCAATTACAGCGGCAGCTGTCTCATCACAGGATGATTCAATGGCCAGAATTCTCGCGGGTTTCATCTCAATCATTGTCATAATTATACGGTCAGGATTTAAGTGGCAACACCAGGTTGTACGGATATTCCGCCATTCGTTCGATCTGGCCGTTATGGTTGACGCAGTATGTATCTTCGATGCGCGCGCCCATCCCTTTTTCAGGATAGTACAAACCAGGCTCCATAGTGAAAACGGCGCCCGGGATCAGCACATCTGTCTCATCGGCACTGTCACCGGACCAGGGTTTCTCGTGGATCCGCAACCCCACCCCATGACCAACCGAATGGTTATACCCGCTCTCAGTGCTTTTTTGCGTTTTTACTGTCGGGTGACCCATTTTTTCAAATAATTCACACGTGCGTTCCTGGTAGGTGTGAAACAGTTCTCCAGGTTTCAGTTCAGCGATAAGCTGGTCATAAACTTTCTTTACATCATCATAGAGGGCAAGCACAGGATCCGGGGCGTATCCCAGGCACCATGTTCGGGTGAAATCGTAGAAGTATCCGCCGCCAAACTGGCAGGGGAAAATATCAAAAACGATCGTTTCGCCAAGCCTCAAACCTTCAGTATCTTTACCGGTTGAATGTGGAATGCCGGCATCCCGGCCGAGTGAGAAGATGGTGGCCTCAGGATTCTCAGCACCGGCTTCCGCCAGCCAGAGGTTGATTTTCTGCTTGACCTGACCAATGGTCACCGGGTTTCCGTCACGATCGACAAGATGGTTTCCAGATGCCTTCTGGCTGCTCAGGAAATCCGCCGTCCGTCCAACCACATCTGTGGTGATCTTACCCATAGTTTTTACCTGCGCGAGTTCATCTGAGTCTTTAGTGTTCATCGCCTTGTAGAGGATGGTCTCATCCCAATCGGCAACAGCCTCGATTTCAGGTAGGTATTCGACAAGATTCTTAATGGTCGAGAATGCTTTCCCCGCGTCCCACTGGCCATAGAAAACCACCTTCCCTTTTGTCACGCCGCAATCTTCCAGAATGTGGGCGGCGCGCCGGGCTTCGATTTTCGATCTATCGCCATTTGTCTCTTTGACCAGGCTGGCATACGGATGATTGGCAAAGGGCTGCAAGGCGAGCCCGGTTCGAGCGGCTTCTTCGCGTTCCATCGGGTTGAATAACAAAACCGGTTTTTCTCCTTGCCTGATCACCAACGCGCCCTGGGATACATGCACATTCCCTGTGAAATACCGCATAGCCGGGTTGTGGTCGGCTGAACCGGTTACATAGATTGCCGCGATATCGTTCTTTTTAAGTATTTCATCAATCTGAGTTTTCATGATTTTTGTCTTTTTCTATAAAGAGTTAATGATTGTGATATGGATGATACCAGAACAGGATCCTGTTCCGGTAAAACAGTGCGGGGATCGAAACACACAAGTCCATCCGTAATAATGGCCACCACAGCTGGATTTTGCGAGCGGAGAATTTTCAAAAATAAATCGGGTTTTTGCACAGTGATCGTCAGAAGCCATGTAGGTATTTCTTCTTCGGGCATACTTCCGCCGCCTAACGTTGACATGCCATCGCGGATTTCCCCGCATCCAAGTTGACTGATCCAGTTTCCGATCCGCTTTTTCAATCCGTCAAGGTCAGCATGAACCATTTTCCAGACAGGGATTTCATCGACTGCACGGTTTTCCAAATACTCAATAAGTGTGGCTTCCAGGCTCGCGATCAGGGTCTTATCTGATCGCACCGCCCTGGCAAGCGGATGCTTCTTTATTTTCTGGAGGTAGAGCGATCTTCCCAGGATGCAGCCTGCCTGCGGCCCACCCAGCAATTTGTCGCCGGAAAAACAAACGACATCCACTCCAGCCTGTATCGATTCCTGCACAGTAGGCTCATGGGCCATTCCATACACTGACGTATCCAGTAAGGCACCGGATCCCAGGTCTTCGACCACCGGAATATTATGTTCGTGTCCAAGCCTGATGATTTCTTCCAGGGTAGGTTCACTGGTATACCCCTTGATCCTGAAATTGGATGGATGGACGAACAGGATCATTTCACCGCCAGCCTGTATAGCGCGATCAAAATCCTCAATATGTACCTGATTGGTGGTGCCGATCTCAACCAGTTTCGCGCCGGATAATTTCATAATATCGGGGATCCTGAAACCACCGCCAATCTCTACCAGTTGCCCCCGCGAGATGATCACTTTCTTACGCGAAGCGAGTGCCGAAAGTATGAGCAGCACCGCTGCCGCGTTATTGTTGACCACCAGGGCTTCTTCTACAGGCAGCAACTTTCGGAATAATGTCTCAATGTGGGTTGTTCGTTTGCCCCGTGTACCTGAAGGCAGGTCAAACTCCAATGTCGAATACCCTGATGATATCTGTGATATGGCATTGACGGCGTTCTCGCTGAGCGGCGCACGACCTAGGTTCGTATGAAGGATGACTCCTGTGGCGTTTATCACAGGAACTGTACTTGTTCTCACAAGTCGATTTAATCGGTCATGGATGATGTCGATTATAGAAATAAAATCTGGAATTATTCCACCGACTAAGACTTCCGTGCGGATCTCCTGAAGAACACTACGGGTTTCATCCACAACCAGTTGACGGCCATATCGGGCGACAAGTGGTTCAATTCCGGCGTGGTTGAGTATTCTGTCAACACTAGGAATTCCGGAAGGATCAGTTTTCATCATCATCCGGTACGAAATAGTGGCTTCGTTCGTTCATCCGCAATAGGAATTCGATGGTGATCAATCCGATAGCCAGAAAAAGGACCAATCCCGAATTCAGTATCCGTCCAAATTGCAGCCAGGTGACGATGCAGCCATAAACGCCTACCCAGACTGCCTGCCGGATAACAATATTGGCGCCTGCCCGTGGCTTTGTTGGGAAACGGCGGTTCATAAAATCGGTGACGGGCAATCCTATACCTGCCAGGGCGAGAAATAGGAAAAAGTAAAATAACCAGCGCGGCCCCAACGTAGGGACGGTATTGATAATGATAACGGAAAGGCCGCCCACTCCCGAGACAACCAGAAAGAGAGCGGTAAGAAGAACGGGTAAACGCGGAAAGTTCTGGTTCATAGCCAAAAAGATTATATACCGAAGTTTAGAATTCTGGAAAAATATGGGTTGACGAAAAAAAATGCTTATGATAATATTCAGGTCGTTCGGGGGCGTGGTGTAGCGGCTAACATGCGGCCCTGTCAAGGCCGAGATCGCGGGTTCGAACCCCGTCGCTCCCGCCA
>CAYOKC010000125.1:0-11336 GCA_964404415.1 uncultured Leptolinea sp.
TTATCAGGATTGGGGTGCTATGAAACGATTGATCTGCTCCATCTGCGTTGTGGTTCTTCTTTCCCTTTCTCTCTCAGCCTGCACGATCAGAAGAACGGGTTCCGGCAATGCCCAGCCCACCAAAACCGTGGAGGCTCAAGGGTCCGGCGGCGCGCTGGTTGACCTGGCCACGCCCGTCCCTGAGATCATAAATACGGTTGAAGAACCGACCGAGGTTATCCCTACGAATACGGCAAAAGCCGTGAAGAAAACCGCGACGGCGACGAAGGCGATCAAGGTACCCAGCGCGACGGCAGACCCCAAACAGGTGGCGTTCAACAAGCTGATCGGCGTATGGAAGGTCATCAAGATATCCAAAAGTGACCGGGGAGTCTCCTGGCAGGAATTGGGGAATATGCTGGCGTTTCAACCGGACGGCATGATGATCATGGATGCCATTGATGGCACAAGCGAAAGTATGAAATTCCGGATCGACGGGAAACAGGTGCTGTTTACCCTGGAAGATGGGAAAAAAGAACGCTGGACGTATACATTTACCCAGTCTGACAGTGGTTTGACATTGAGCAAACTGGGGGCATCAGAACGCATGGATATGGTGAAGGTGGAATAACCTGACGAAATGACCCGGCAGCTGCCGGGTCATTTTTTTTTATTGGTTTGGAATTTCTCTACTTCATCCCATTAAAGAGTTGTAACTGCCCGGTGGCGCCCAGATACGCCCCCACGGCCGCGTTGACCAATGTGAGCAGGAACCCGATGGAACACAGGATCACGCCGGCAATGGCGGTGCCGCGTTTGGTATTGGCGTTGATGCCCAGTATCCCGAAGACAAGCCCGGCGATGGTCACCGGGGCGCCGCAGATAGGCAGCAACCAGGTTCCCAGGCTGAGCAATCCGAGGACGAATGATGTAGTGGATTTCCATGATCCGGATGATTGATTTTCCATAGTAATGTCTCTTTTCATAAAAATGCCGGTCGCTTCCCGAAGGTCTTTTTACACGACTTTAACTTCATAAAGGGTAATACCGGTCTATACTTCAATTGTAACCTCCCTTAAAAATAGAAAAGCTGGACGTATGGATAATTTCAAAACCGTTTTGTACGAAGCGGTTCTTGTGTCATTTGCCAAGATACTGGCTAAGTATGATGTTTTCACGCAGAACATCATCATGCGTGACATCGGGAAAGAGGTCATCGAATATCTCAATGATCATGGTTTCGGATTTAGAGAATCCGGTTCCATTGACGACCTGAATACTTTGATCGACCTGTTTGTGAAGAACGGTTTCGCGGAATCGTTGACGGTCACCCCGGCCGATAAAGGCGAAAACTATATCTGGAAAGGCCTGTATGGTGTTGATGCCTATAAGGATCTGTATGAGCTATCGCTCAATCCATTTCTGGCCTGTCCGTTGAATTTATGCATGGTTTATTTAACTGGAAAATATGGCAAGAAATTGTTGATGCACCGCAAAGAGTTTGTCAGCGATACCGTCACGGAAGCGCAATATGAACTGGTGGATGACGATACACCCCCGGCCGAGTGGGTGATGGACGAAATGGTCGTCGATTCGGCGCGCATGTTTGAGATCGCCTTTGAAAAACAGAAACTGTATCACCAGCAGGCCAATACTGACTACCTGACAGGCCTGCACAGCCGGCAATCCATTGTGGAAAAAGGGAACAAACTCTTCCATTACTCGCGCGTGGATAAACGGCCGTTCTCTATTCTTGTGTTGGATATTGACCGGTTCAAAGAGATCAATGACACGTACGGTCACACAGCCGGTGACGATGTGCTACGTAAATTGGCCATGATCTTACATCACTCGGTACGCGGGTCAGATATGGTCGGACGGATCGGCGGTGAAGAGTTCATTTTCCTTTTGCCAGAAACCATTCAACCACGGGCTGTGGAGATCGCCGAACGGCTCCGTAAAGAAGTGGAATCTGTGAAGTTTGATATTGGAAACGGCAAACAGATCGACCTGACCATCAGCGTGGGCGTCGCCAGTGATAATGGAACCTATGAGGATTTCCGGGCGCTGATCGAACAGGCGGATTTTGCCATGTACCGGGCAAAGAAATCCGGCCGCAACCAGGTTGCTGTGGTCTGATCTGGAAAAATTACAGGATCAAACTACCCGCAAAGGTCATCATACAAATCCGGCCGGCGGCATAAGAACAGGTCATTTTGTTTTGTGACCATCTTATTATCCGCGGTATTCAGGTCAACATCGGCCCACACCACGCCGGTTGACGAGCCGTCCGCCTGAGAAAGCACCTCTCCCTTCGGAGATGTCACCTGTGAGAGGCCGGAGAAGGAAAGGTCGCGGTCAACGCCTGTACGGTTGGCCGTGGCGGTGAAAACCCGGTTCTCAAGAGATCGGGTGAGCATGGCTTTCTGGCACCAGGGTAAAACCAGGTTCGATGGGTGCAGAATGATCTGCGCGCCGCGCAGCGCCAGACTGCGGGCCATTTCAGGGAAGAACCAGTCAAAGCAGATCATGACCCCGAATTTTTGCCCGTGATAGTCGAACACCGGTGGTTTCACGTTCCCCGGTTTAAAGAAGGTGACTTCGTTGGCGAACAAATGCGCCTTACGGTACACCGTGATCAGGCGCCCGTCTCCATAAATAGCCGCGGAGTTATACAGCAATCCGTCAGCCTGTTCACAGAAACCGCCCGCGACCAGATGCCCGGCGGCTGACCAGTCACGCAGAAGCGTGGAGAACGGCCCATTGTCAGCCTCTTCAGATGACGATGCCGCCTGGCTTTGATCTTCAAAGTTATAGCCTGAATTGGCCAGTTCTGGTAAAACCAACACGTCAATACCAGCCTGTGAAGCCTGGTCAAGCAAATTGCTGATGATTGCCATATTGGTACGGGTATCCGCGAGCTTGAAATCCGCCTGTCCGACGCCTATTTTGAGCATAATTTGTTCCTGGAATGGAATTTGTACTGACCAGTCTACCATCTGATGAGCGCCGCGGCAACAATGGATGCCTGGGCCAGGTGGTACGTCATCATCTCTAACGTGCGGCCGCCGGGCAGCGAGTGGACGAACCGGTTATATCCCAGCAGTCCATCAGACAGCAGGAACAGGATCCCTCCACACGCGGCGATGAGGGATGCGGCAGGCGGCCAGTCTGCCCGCAGCATGGTTTGACAGGCCGATAGCGTCATCAGGCACAATACCGTGCCATACAAAATGATGGCCCGCATAAAATGCTTTCCCTGTTTACGCTTTTGAAGCGATTGGTGTAAATTCTCGAGATAGAAATATACCCCCGTGCCAAGAAGCGCGGTAAGGGCGAACAGGATGGGATGCGTAACCGGGCGGGGAAGAATAAACCCCACAATATACATGACGTGCGCCAGCAGGAAACTCACCAGCCCGGCAAGGAAAAACCGCCGGGGAAGCAGCAAGAGAAGATCACCTGCCAGTGAAAGACACAGCCCCGCGCCAATCCAAATCATGCCGCCGGGCCAGACACCGTCTGTCAGGCTCCAACCAATGAGCGCGATCGTCACCGGTATTTTTGTAGCGGTCGCCAGCTTTGACATGCCTTTCCAGCGTGCCAGCCAGTGTGCCAGGGCAAACGAAAGGGTCGCGAGCAGCCAGGGATTTGATGTGTCAATCAATGAGCACCTTCGTTGATGGAGAATTAATGCGTATAGATATGTATCTAACTTATCCAGGAGTGGTTTACTTGCCGGTATCCGGTTGCTTGACTATAAGGTCAATGAACGCGTTCACAATATCCGGGTCAAATTGTTTGCCGGCCTGGTCTTTCAGGTACTGGATCACCTGATCCGGCGGCCAGGCTTTGCGGTATGGCCGGTTGGAGGATAGCGCGTCCCACACGTCAATCACCGAGAATATACGCGCGGGTAATGGGATATCGGTGCCTTTTAGCCCATTTGGATAGCCGGTTCCATCCCATTTTTCATGATGATAGTACGGGATGTCCAGTGCCGGGGTGAGGTATGGAATCCGTGAGAGCAGTCTATACGCGTACACCGGGTGTTTCCGCATAACTTTCCATTCTTGCGGAGTGAGCGGTCCCTTTTTCAGCAGAATGTCATCCGGGATTCCCATTTTACCGATATCGTGCAGGCTGGCTCCCCGCCGGATATTGATCAGGTCATTCCCGTTGTATCCAAAGACTTTGGCAAGCGTTACCGTGTATTTAATAACCCGTTTGCTATGGCCGGCGGTTTCGCGTTCACGAAGTTCCAGTGCCTGCGCCCAGCCTTCCAGTGTTGTTTCATACGCTTCAGCCAGTTCTGCCGCGGTTTTGCGGGTTTGTTCGTGCAGGGCTGAACGGTATATGGCATTGGCCGCGATATCCGTCACCGCGGACATCAGGCGGAGTTCTTTGCGTGAGATCTCGCTTTTCCGGCCTATCCAGATGAACCCGATCAATTTTTCCTGGGCGACCATGGGCAGGCCGGCACACCCGACAATCCCGTATCGCGCCCATTCATGATAGAAAGCCCGCCCGTCCTTTTCGAGGTTTGATGTTAAGAATGGTTGTCTGGTTGCACCTATGACTGCGTTCATTCCAGTGCCGCTTCTCTGACGCTCCCCTATCAGTTTTTCCCACATCCCATACGCCGCTTCAACAACCGCGTCACCCGATTTGGGGTCAATGATCTCGATTGTTTCGCAGTCACAATTTACCAGGTTGGCGATCTCATTCACGATTACCGGGAGCATTTCATTTAATCCCGGAGCAGTACGTAATGCAGAACTCAATGAGGCAATAGCCTGAAGCTCATGCTCGCGTTGACTTCGGTCAGTGATATCGTGGATGATGTGCATGATCGCCGGTTTCCCGTCATATGCAATTTTTTGACTGGACACCTCCACATCAATAAACTGCCCGGATTTGCATCGGTATACGGTTTGATAATCGGCGATCTCATTTTCTTCCAACTCCTGATGTCTCGCCGTCAATTGTTCATCGGAGACCATGGGTTCCAAATCCAGTGGAGTCAGATTCAACAGTTCCTGTGGGGTGTATCCAAGCATGGCTGGCGCGGCATCATTGACTTCCCGAAACGAGGAAAATGTGCCGTCATTGGAACCCATGAAGATCAGGATTCCGTCCCTGTTTGTTTTGAACAATTCGCGGTATTTCTTTTCGCTTTGTTCAATCCGCTCCTCTGCCTTTTTCCGTTCGGTAATGATCTCGCCAAAAACGGAAATGCCGAACACCTGATCGTCAACTATCAGGGTATTCAGGTTTAGTTGCACAATATCCATGGTGGAAAGCACTTTATATTCGGTTGAATAGGAACCGGATTGCAGTGTTCTGTTATATAGATCATGCCACAGCTCCACATACCCTGATTCCGCAGGGTACAGATCTTCCGGTCTCATTCCTTTTTTAACTGTGACTTCACGATTTTTCTTAAAGTACTCTTCATAGGTGGGATTCCATGTGATCAAACCAAAATTCACAGGGTCTACAGACCAGATCATGTCGGTTGTGTTGTCTACAATCGCTTTGAAAAGGGTTTGAGTTTGCGCGAGTTCTTTTTCAGCTTTCTTCTTCGCTGAAAGGTCAATGTCTATTAAGTACAATTCAGGTGCGTGGAACGGCGAATTTACAATGGCCGGGCTTGAAATCACAGGTACCCGGGATCCGTCTTTTCGCAAGAAGACATGTTCTTCCGGTGGATTCGTGATGCCGGTCTTAAGCATATTTTCAAGATTGGACTGTACCTTTTCCCGCAATTCAAGGGGAATGATCAGATCATAAATATTCCGTCCCCGTGCTTCCGCGCTTGTGTATCCATATAGCAATTCTGATGCCCTGTTCCACTGATGAATGGTTCCATCCGGCGAGAAGCTTTGAACCGCGATTGACGCCACCCCTTGAAGCAGATTTCCAAACCTTGTTTCACTTTCACGTAACGCTTCTTCTGTTATTTTTCTCTCGGTAATATCTTGTATAGTCCCGGTCATTGAGACTGCGTTACCTGTCTTGTCCCAGGTAACCTGCCCAAGTCCAAGTACCCACCGGATTTCACCATCTGAGACTCTTACTATTCTGTACTCTTTATTAAATGGGATCTTTTTACCAAGAACTTCATTGATATAGTATGTGTTCATCATGTCCCGGTCATCTTCATGAACCAGGTTAATCCAACTGGAGTAATTATGGGTTATTCCGGGATCCATACCAAGTATCTCATCCAATACTTCCGACGAATCCCAAATCCCTGATGAGAAATGAAGAAAATACGAACCAACATTGGCAGCCTTCTGTGATTGTCTGAAGAACTCTTTACTTTCTTTTAACCGCTCCTCCGATTGTTTCCGCGGGGTTATATCAATGGTTACCCCTCCTAATAAAGGCTTTTTTTCTGATTGATCTATAACAAATTTATAGGTAGACCATACTTTTCCCCCGAATTCTTCTTCAATCACCTGGCTGGATTCAGATTGGAAAACCTGTTGATCGTCACTCTCGATTTTCGCGCCAAATTCCTCACCAAAAAGCTCCCTGCTTGTTTTTCCCAACATTTTGTCCGGGTCCAGTCCGAGGAATGTGCTAAACCCCTGATTGGCAAAAATTGTCCGTCCGTTGATATCCTTAATATAAACAAGTCCCGGGAAAAAATGCATAAAACGCTTAAACCGTTCTTCGCTTAACTGAAGTGCTTTTTCTGCTTTGATCCGGGCGGCATTCTCATTTTCAATTTTTCTCAGTGAATTTTTCAGGTTGGCGATGACAGTAGAAATAAAAAAATGCATAAATATGAGCGACAGGCTGAAAAGGAACCAGGAAGCCGCGGGTGAAAACTCAAAGATCAGTGGAGGTCGATGTGACCAATAGGGTAACAGCGCCAATCCGAGGGCTGACAAAACCCCCATGATCAGGAAAATCACTCCAAATCGCCGGCTCACGATAAAGCTGATCACAACGGTTGACGTCATGATCACCGGCATCAACGGGCTGTTAATATTGCCCCCGATGGCAGCTATTCCATAGAACAGAACCCAGGCCGGTATGGCCATGATCAATGCCGCGAATTCTATTTTCCCCCGGTTTAAAAAAAGCCTGCCAATAAAAAATAAAATTATCAGAAATCCAATCAGAAGCCATGATTCGATCTTGCGGTTGGAAAATAGAGGCACAAAAACTACCCCGGTTGTCACCAGAACGATCAGGAGAATTACTCCCATTCTGTTCAGAATGCCGGCCATGGTGGATGTTTCTTCATCACCGGGGAATTCCGGAGATTTGAGCCATTTTCGCAATCTTGATAACACTCAACACCTCCCAACTGCGAAAATACTATTTATTCCCTGGTTTTCATTATAGGAAGTCATGACTTATCACGCAATTGAGTTTGAATAACTAAATCATCTCTCATAATTCTCCATTCCACCTCCACAAAGCCTACACAATCCCGCGCCATACTGAAGACATCAAACAACTCTTGATGAAAATCAAGCCAATCTGGAGGATTGAATGTCACAAAAAGGTTCTATTGTTTTTCGCGTCATTGCCGCCATTGTGTTGGTGACCGTGATCTTTGGCGGGGGCGCTATGGCTTTTCGTGCCGGCCAGGCACAGGGATACGCGATGGGAATATCAGCGGACGCGGGTGCTGAATTAACCGCGCCTGACCAATTGAAATCCCCTGTTCCGTTTTATCCAATGATGCCGGGATATCATTTCCACCCGTTCATGGGATTCTTCGGGATCATCCCAATGTTGATTGGCCTGTGCCTGGTCTTTGGTTTGATCCGTTTCATCCTGCGGGGGCCACGCCACATGTATCATGGCTCATGGATGTATGGCCCTCATAGCCGTCATCACTGGTGTGGTGACTCCCCCTGGGGCGAGCCCGGAGCGCCGCAAACACCGGGGCAGCCGGAAGGCGAAAAGAAATAACCGGACAGGAATCAGGGAACAACCGGTCATGGTTGTTCCCTGATTTTTTCAAGATTAAAGTACACTATTACCATGCAAGAATTAATTCAGGTTGTCGATGACGAACCTAAAATTGTCAAACTTACGCGCGACTATCTTGAAAAAGACGGGTTCCGGGTGATCAGCGCGTCAGACGGAAGCGAAGCGCTGACCGTTGCCCGGCGTGAAAAGCCGGACCTGATCATTCTTGACTTGATGCTTCCGGATATTGATGGGTGGGAAGTCTGCCGGACCCTGCGACGGGAAACCGGAACGCCGATCATAATGTTGACCGCCCGTTCCGATGAGAGTGACCAGATTGTCGGGCTTGAGCTTGGGGCGGATGACTACATTACCAAACCGTTCTCGCCCCGCACGCTTGTTGCGCGAGTGCGGGCGGTATTGCGCCGCGCGCAGGGACGGCTAAAGCCGCAATCCGTCATTCACGCGGGTGATCTGGAGATTGACCTCGACGCGCATTTGGTCAGATCAAAAGGACAACCCGTTCACCTCACACCCAATGAATTCAGGCTGCTGGCTATTCTGGCACAACACCCCGGACAGTTATTGACCCGGGAACAGTTGATTGACCAGATGCATGGAATATCGCTTGAAAGTTTTGACCGCAGCATCGATTCGCATATTAAAAACCTTCGCAAAAAGCTGGAAGAGGATATGTCAAATCCTGTATATATCCGGACCGTTTATGGCGAAGGATACCGGTTTTTGGATTATCGATGAGTTCAAGAGACCGTAATTTCAGGGACCGGCACAATGACCGGACGAACACAACAGATTCGGAAGCAACACATGACCACTGGCAGGAAATGTGTGATCCGAAATACTGGGAATACTGGTCAAAAGGTGCGCGGGTTTGGCAGAATTCGTCCTCACACTGGCATAGGGTCAGGCCTCGGAAACGTCATTTTCTTTTTGTGCGGCTGATGGTTTTCTTTATACCCATGATGCTGGTTTTTGCGTTATTTATTCTCTATTTGTTAAAAACAATCTTTCAGCCATCCCCGGAGATGATCTCAAGAACCGGGACTATTGTGGTGATTGTGACCATGGTTCCTATCGGAATTGTCATCGCCGCATTTATCATCAGTGGACTGGCGTTCAAACGCTACGGATCTCCCCTGGCAGATATTATGACAGCCCTGGACGCGGTAGCGGAGGGCGATTTGAGTGTGCGCGTAGACGAAAGTATGCGAGGTGAGTTTGGCAATATGCAACGAAGCTTTAACCGTATGGCAGAGGAGTTGGAGAACTCTGAAACAAACCGCCGCAATATGACGGCTGACGTGGCGCATGAGTTGCGCACTCCCCTGCATATCATTCAGGGAAACCTGGAGGGTATGGTCGATGGTGTCTATGAGCCGACAAAAGAGCAGATCGGCGCCGCTCTGGAAGAAACCCGCTTGCTTGCAAGGCTGGTGAACGATCTACAAACATTGTCTCTGGCAGAGGCAGGGAAGCTTCACCTGCACTGCCAACCTGTTCCAGCATCTGACCTTATCGAAGATACCCTTACCGGATTCTCTGTTATGGTTTCTGAGAATGGTGTTCAACTTGAGCAGCAAGTCACTGGATCAGAGGAAGAGCTGACGGTGAATGCCGACGCGGACCGGTTGAGCCAGGTGTTAAATAATCTTGTGGCCAATGCCCTTCGTTACACACAAAAAGGCGGTGTTATCCGGTTAAAAGCTTTTCCCGTTGACAAAGGTGTCACTATGATCGTGGAAGACACCGGCAGCGGAATAGCGCCCGAAGACCTGCCTTATGTGTTTGAACGTTTCTGGAAGGCGGAGAAATCACGGTCACGGCATGAAGGCAGCGGCAGCGGACTGGGACTGGCTATCGCGAGTCAACTGGTGCAGGCGCATGGCGGCACAATCCGGGTGGAGAGTGAGTTGGGGCGGGGAACACGTTTTACCATTTGTATCCCCCGCGGTGCCTGATCCTTAAAACTGTTTTCACTATAACGTTGAAAAAATGTTCAATACTATTTTACGGAACGGGAAAGCCCGCTGGAATTTTTGCGTTTTCAAGTTGGATAAACACATAGTCACCGGAATCTTCCTGAGCTTCGTCTGATCCAATATCCAGTGTGATTGTTCCTCCGGGGGTGATTACCGGCTTCCCGTCCTTCATCCCCTTTTGCTGGTCAATTGTTCCAGAAATGGCATGTGTTACAGTTAAATTCCTGTCAGGTTTCAACCAGACGTATTCCATCGGTTCATCCGGGTAGGCAAGTGGGAAAAAGTAACAACGCATTTTCCCTTCAGGCGCGATGGTTATTCGAATGGAACCGTCCAGTATCCAGCCGCTTTTATCCGAGTTCGGATATACCGTGCCGTCTATAATTTGGCCCGAATATCGGGCGGTAAAATCCCACCCCGTGTTGGATATATCACTTTCTTCCATAAAATCAGTGGCAACACCGGAAAGGTTACCTTCCATTGTCCCTTTATCCAGGTCCATATTGACCGATAAAGCAAATTCCTGCATTTCCCAACCCTGAAAATCCGGATAGGCACACTCTGTTCGTGGAGAAATTAATGGATTGAAATAATTTTTTGATACGATTATCCCGTCATTGATATCTTGAACATTAAAACTCAAAGTTTGCTTTCCGTATTCTTTTGGCTTTTCCGGAGATATAGTTTTTTCTGGTGACGGTTCATCTGATGCGGTTTTGACGGATGTTTTTGCCGCCCGGGCCGTCATGGTTTGCATCAACCTGGAGGTGGTCTGAGTGACACCCGGCCTGACGGTCTTCTGCCGGGGAGGGATACCCAGAATGAGAGCCGTGGCTTTATTGGTGAGTGATTTTCTCACTCTTTCCATGGCGATGTCTTTGAATTTGTTGAAGAATATCCTGGCGTTAATAGGTGTACCTGTGGTGATGTAGCCGGTGACCATGTCGCAAATGATCTCCGGGCCTACTTCTTCAAGAAGCTTGATCCCTTTGCGGATCAGGTGAGTTATTTCTCTCGCGATAAATTTGAACGGGCGGGATATCCCGCGTCCGAATTTTTGCAATGGATTATTTTCGCGGTCGCGGCGGCGCTGTAAAATATTGGCCATTTCGTCATGGGCATATGCTTTTGCCATGAAGGTTTTGTTCTGAGAACTGTCAACGGGGAATTTTTTCGCGAGGTCAAAATAGTACTGAGATAGCAGCCGCTGTTCGTTGACCTGCCCGCGAGTGGTTTGAGATGCGGGCATTGCCAGATGGCCCGCGAGGGTGAACGAGTTTTCCGGTAGCTGCGATTGGTCTTTGAGCAGGCGCGCGTTTGCCGTAAACATCAACAACAACGCTTCATCCATCGAAGTATCAATCTCTTCATTCACGGCGGATACCGGACCGGGAGGGATCAATGAAGCCAGCAATGACA
>CAYOKC010000126.1:0-11229 GCA_964404415.1 uncultured Leptolinea sp.
GCGAAATTTCCGGCAGCAGTATCAGGGGATGCCTGGCTTTTTTCAACCGGCAGAACAGAATCCAACCGGGTATCCGGTATTTCACCAATCAATGTATCCGGTTCAAAAGAAGGTTCCTGAACGTCAACATAACCGGGAGATTGGACTGAGAAAATGACATCTTTATCCACCGGCGGATCTTCCGGCAGAACAAGATCCGGACCGGGGAGAACAGGCGGTTCCAGTAGTTCCGGTTCAACGGCAAAAAGCAAATTGTCATCATGTGCCAATTCAAATCCGATTTTTTCCTGAATTTCCTTTAGGGTTGGTTCAAGTTCATTCCCGGTTACTTTAAAAACCACTTTACCAATGGCTATGGTATCGCCGATATTAACCATATGGGTACCGGTGATCTGTTTCCCATTGACAAAAACGCCGTCGTCACTGTCCTTATCAATAACAGTGATTTGCCCTTTGGAAGATGAGATTTCGGAATGGAAGGGAGAAATGCTTGAATCCAGCAAGATCAACCGATTCGAGGGATCACTTCCGATCGACAGGGGTTTATCAAGCGGGTATTCCTTTCCAAAAGTATCCTGCAATACAATGCCTGTCTTTGCTTCGCTTTTAACCTGTTTCCGCATTATCCATCTCCGGAGAATTCATCGAGACAGGGAAATTTGATCCCTGATTGTATTTCCGCCTGTCAAAACCAATTTGAACCAACCGGTCCAATACCAAAGATTAGATCTCTGTATGGTCATAATAAACAACAAATCTGGTTTTCCCGATCAGGATCTGGTCGCCAGACACAAGCGCTGTAACCTGAGTGATCTTCTCATCATTCACAAATGTGCCAGACTGGCTCTCTTCATCCCGGATCAACAGACCATCAGGGAATGTACCAATAATGGCATGGCAAACGGCAATTTCTTTATCTTTAACAACTATGTCAGAACCCGGATCAGAACCGATTCGCATGGATAATCCCACCGGAATCAGGTTTTTATCTGGATCACGTAAAAAATACCCCATTAATCCTCCGCTAACACCCGGCAACGCGGAGAACCGGCCGGAAAACATGTGAGTTTTTCCGTCCTCCGCTGCTGTAATAAGAATTACAGTCCGGTCATTAATTTTCCTGATTATAGCGTAACCCGTTTTTTCAACATTGGAATTAATTCGGGCTAAAACCAGAGTAAACAGTCCGGAAAAAGTTGACATCCATGGTTACAGACTATAATTTGACCCACCATGGATGAATTGACCGTACTCGCCCAAACTATATACCACCGGCTGCTACAAACCTTCGGTCTGCCTGAATGGCGAATCGCGCTTTCTCCGGTGGACGAGCTGGTCTCCACCATCCTCTCGCAGAATACCAATGACCGCAACCGCGATGTGGCGTTTGACCGCCTGAAGGGCGCCTTCCCCACATGGGAGGCTGTGCGTGACGCCAACCCGGATGAGGTGGTCGAATGCATCCGCCCGGCCGGGCTGGCCAACCAGAAGGGTCCGCGCGTCCAGACCGTACTTAAAGAGATCAGCGCGGAACGCGGGAATCTTGACCTTACATTCCTCAAAGAGCTTACGGTGGAAGAAACCCGCGCGTGGCTGCTGCATTTCAACGGGGTGGGCCCGAAAACAGCCGCCATTGTGCTTCAATTTTCATTGGACAAGCCGGATTTCCCTGTGGATACGCACATTTACCGGGTCAGCGGACGGCTGGGGTTAAGACCCGTGAACATGACCGTGGAACAGGCTCATCCACACCTTGCCGCGCTGTTTGACTCTGCGACATACGGACCGGCCCATCTCAACCTGATCCGTCTGGGGCGTGAGATCTGTCACGCCCGCAAGCCTGAGTGCGCCGCCTGTCCGTTGACCGATATCTGCCCATCCTCATCGACCGGATCACCGGGAACCGTGCCCGGTCAACCATCCCCTTCGAATTCTGAGTAAAATCAGGCTATTGGAATAACCTCTTGAAGAAAAATCACATTCTCTTAATTGCAACCGCCGTACTGTTCGGAGCCGGTTTGAGTACCGCACTCTTTACCCTGTTCTACAATATCTGGGAACTTCCGGCGGCAAAAGCCCTGTTATTGCTGTCCGCTGGGGCAGCCGTACTTGCTGCCGGGTATTTTTTCCTGGTAAAGAAAACTACCTCTTCACGTTTGCCTGATGGATTCCCGGCGGTATGCGGGGTATGGCTGCTGACTGCCGCGCTGCTCACTTCGGTTGTGGCGTTGCCAACCGGCCGCATGCCCGATACCCGGCAGTTCATCGAGATCAAACCGGTGACCGGCAATGCGGATTCTGTGGTGTTGGTGGAAGAGATCAAGATCAACGGCGAACCGGTGGAGCTGCGCACGGTGATGCCGGATTCCGGCTGGCAGATGAACGAATGGGGATTACAAAGTGACCCCGGCGCGCGAACGTCAATCACGTTGACACACGACAGCCGGCTGCACACCCCGGTGGAAATTCTGCTGGTGCGCGGCCCGGAATACGGTTCTGTATCCCTCCGTTCCGGCTGGCGGTCTCAGACTATCGACCTCCACCAGCCCGGCGGCTACACCGAATTGACTGTCAACCTGCCTGTTGAAATACCTGAAACCTGGGATTTCCTGTTGCGGCTTTCCCTATTCCTGGCTGCCGGCGGCGTGTTGATCCCCCTGTCCATTTTGATCGCGAAAAAGTATAACCTCGAAGGGTTCGCCGTCTGGAGCCGCTCTATCTTTTTCTGGATCATCCTGGGGTTTCTTTTCTGGTACGGATACTCCTTCACCCGCGTGGTCTTTTTCAACGCGGGCGGCATGATGGCCAACGGTAATTTCCTACCGGCCATCCGCCCGATAGGCAACGACCTGAACCTGATCCTGGACGCCAGCCGGTCGGTACTCTCCGGCGGTTCGGTATACGCGGGGGCCAATAAATACCCGCCTCTAGCGACTCTGCTCTTCATTCCCCTCACGTTCCTGCCGGGTGACGCACCTTTCCAGGTGCTGACTCTGCTTACATACCTGTGTTACGCGTTCATCACCCTGGTTTTCCCCATGCTGCTTTCGGGGCGGCGTGACCTGCCAGCATATGCCTGGTTCCTTGCCGCCGCCGGATTGTATTCGTACGGGCTGCTCTTCGAAATCGAACGCGGTCAATTCAACCTGATCGCTGTAACATGCGTTTTCGCTGCCATCCTGATCTTCCGCCGGAAGCCGCGCCAGCGCTGGTTGGCGTATGTTCTGTTCACAGTTGCTATTCAGCTAAAGTTATACCCGGCGGTTTTTGTCTTTTTCTTTGTGGACGATTGGAAGCAATGGAAGGGTAACCTGGTTCGCTGGGGTTTACTCGGATTGGCCAACTTCGCCGTGTTGTTCATTCTAGGGGTGGACACAGCCCTGCACTACATCCGCGCCATGACCTCCGTTGTTGCCTCGCTGGGGATCAACGATTGGCCGGTCAGTCACAGTGTGAGCAGTTTCCTCGATTTTTCAAACTATTACATGGGAATGCATCCTGTGGTTTTGCGCTCCATACAGATATTCCTTCAGGTGTTGATCGTGTCACTCACCGGCTACACACTGCGGAATGCCTGGCTCCGGAACCGGTTGACGGACGCGTACCTGCTTTTAGCCTGCACGCTGACCGCATTGACCATCCCCGCGTTAAGCAACGACTATACGCTATCCTATCTGGTGGGCCCTGCCATTTACCTTTTCATGTCTTTGGAATCAAACCGGACCGGTACCGGGAATGAATTCCCTGTTCTACCGGTCGGGCTAATTACCCTGTGCCTCGCGGGGACGTACTTCTCCTATTTCCAGAAGCCCATCCCGCTGCAGAACCACTTCCCGGCCCTGCTGGTGATGCTGATCTGTACGGCTTTGCTATCTTCGCGTGAATGGCGCGCGAATAAAGCTTCCTGATCAGTCTGATTCCAGTTGCGGCGCGAGTTCGGCTTTGAATACCGTCAACGCCTGCCCGCGGATCTCCACACGGCTGCCATTATCAACCACCTTGAGGATGCCGCCGCGCGCGCTGGCCTGGTAGGCTGTTAACTCTTTTTTGCCCAGTTTCTTTGCCCAGTACTGGGTCAACGCGGTATGCGCCGAGCCGGTAACCGGGTCTTCGTCAATGCCGGCGCCGGGCGCAAAGAAGCGGGAGACAAAGTCAAATTCCGGCGAGGATGACCGCGCGGTTACCATCACGCCGCGCAACTTCACCCGGCGCAAATGGCTGTGGTCAGGCGTCAGATTCCGCACCTGCTCTTCGTCATCCAATTCCACCAGGTAATCCATCTTATTGGAACCCACATACTTCGGCGCTGAAATGTGCAGCCCTTCCAACAGGCCATCCGGTATTTCCGCCGGTTCCACCTGTTTGGTTGGAAAATCCAACGCGATCCATCCGCCATCTATAAACCGAGCGGTCAACAAGCCGCTGCGGGTATTGAAACGGGCTTCTGTGTTTTTATCCAGGTAACCCTGCTCCCAAAGAATATGCGCACTGCCCAGGGTGGCATGACCGCACAGGTCCACTTCAACCGCCGGGGTGAACCAGCGCAGGTTGAATTCACCTTTTCCGCCCGCCGGAACCAGAAAAGCTGTCTCAGAGAGGTTCATTTCACGCGCCATGCCGCGCATCCATTCTTCGGAACGGGCTTTTTCGCTGATATAAACACCTGCCGGATTGCCTTTGAATGGATCGCGCGTGAACGCGTCCACCTGGTAGATCACGTTGTTCATTGTTGAGCCTCCTCAGGCTGTTTCGTGGATGGTGATATTCTCTTCGCCTACCAGCAATTTCAGGGTGATCAACATATCGTCGCAGATATTCGTGGGTTGATTGGGGAAGTCCATTTGATATTGCTGGTTGTTTTCAAAGAGCATGAAATCGAAATGGTCATTTCCGGTGTAAGCAGTGAGAATGGTATGCGCGCGAACCAGTTTTGCTTTGTCGCGTTCACGGTCACCGGTGGGTGTAAGCACAACAGTGACCCGCCGTGACGGCGAGTCGGGGTCAAACGCCGGAGGCTTTACCTCGGGCTGCTCTTTCGCAGTTTCAGAATTCGCGAAAGGTTCGGCTGCCGGGGCGGCCTTAACAGCCTGTCCGCCATTCCCACCGGAAGACACTCCCGGCCAACCGTTGGAAACCAGCCCAGAAGATGGCACGGTTGACGCGGCAGTAGGTCCTCCGGCTGCGGGTAACGTTTCAGGGTCTTCAGGCATGGGCGGCATCGATGTCCAATCCGGTTCAGATTCATAGAATACCGGACCATCGGGACCGGAATCTTCCGATGATGTAGGTTCGGCAGGGGTGGTCTCTTTCTTCGCGCCGTTTTTCTTTTTCGGTGGTTTGCTGAGATCAATCACTTCGATCTTATCCACCAGCACCTTCGGGTCTCCCGATTCACAATCCGGTTTTCCGGAGGCCAGAAGGACAGCGTCCGGTTTAACCAACGCGCCGTACTTCTCCCATGAGCGGGGGAAGATCACCAGTTCGATAAAACCCTGGGTATCTTCAATGGTGGCAAATCCCATCGAATTGCCGTCTTTGGTGGTGTGCGCCCGGAATTTTGACACCATACCGGCCACAGTGACTTTGTCTTTCGGGTTGGACTCTTTCATCTGCCCGGAGAAATGCGTCACCGCTTCGGTCATGTAGTCCGCATATGGCGAAAGCGGGTGATCCGTAACATACAGGCCGATCAATTCTTTTTCCCAGTCCAGCTTCTCGCGGCGGTCAACTTCAGCCACCACAGGCAGGGCGATGTGTTCTTCCACGCCCTGAACAGTGCCGAAGAAGGTCATCTGGCCGCTTAGCGCGGCTTTGAAATGACTGCCGCTGGCGGAGATAATGGAATCCAATGCCTGCAGCAGGGCGGCGCGCGTGCCGAATGAATCCATCGCGCCAACCTTGATCATCGATTCCAGCGGCCGGCGGCCCACGGAGCGCAGGTCAACCCGGCGCGCCAGGTCGTTCAGGTCCTTGAAACGGCCGCCTTCTTTGCGGGCCGTGATAATGGTTTCCACCGGGCTTTGCCCTACGTTCTTGATGGCGCCCAGTCCAAAGCGGATCTTGGTGCAGTTGTCTTCGCAGTCTTCAATGGTGAAATCCCAACCGCTGGTGTTGATATCCGGTTGTAAAACGCTGATTCCCAGCGAGCGGCAATCGGCGATATAAAACGCCACTTTCTCTGTCTCATTTTTCGAGGCCGAGAGCAGCGCCGTCATATACTCAATGGTGTAATGGGTTTTCAGGTACCCGGTCTGCACGGCAATGACGCCGTAATCAGCGGCATGGCTTTTGTTGAAGCCGTAGCGGGCGAAGTTTTCCCAGTCTTCAAAGATCGCCGCTGAGGTCTCTTGAGGAATTCCCTTATTCTTGGATCCTTCAATGAACTTCAGTCGGTGCTTTTGAAGCGCTTCGGCATTCTTTTTGGAAATGGCTTTCCGCAGTTCGTCGGCTTCGGAGGCGGTGTAGCCGGCCAGGTTCATGGCCGCCATCATCAATTGTTCCTGGTAGATCGGGATGCCGTAGGTATCACTGAAGTTCTGCTCCAGCATCGGGTGACGGTAGCTGACTTCCTCCTCGCCATGCATGCGCTTGATGTATGTGGGGATGAAATCCATTGGGCCCGGGCGGTAGAGAGCCACCATGGCGATGACGTTATCCAGGTTTTTCGGCTGCATCTGGGTGATGTAGCGCGTCATCCCGTTGCCTTCCAGTTGGAAGATACCGGCGGTATGCCCCTTGCTGATGAACGCGAATGTCTCGGGGTCGTCGGTGGGGATGTTCTGCAGATTCAAGCGGATGTTATGCCGGTTGTAGATCAGGTCAGTCGCCCGCGCCATAATGGTCAACGTGGCAAGTCCAAGGAAGTCGACCTTCAACAGGCGCTGCGCGTCGAGCACGCCCATATCAAACTGCGTGACCACCTTCACGGGGCTGTCATCAGACCCACTGGTCGGGCGGTGCAGCGGCACCAGGTTGACAATGGGCTGATCGGCGATGATCACCCCGGCGGCATGGGTACCGGCGTTGCGAACCACGCCTTCCATATCACGCGCGGTTTCGATCAGGCTTTTCAGGTTCGGGCTGCTCTCGTAGGCTTCTTTGAACTCCGGCACAGTTTCCATCGCTTCGGCGATGGTCAACGCGCCCGCGCCCACGTTGGGGATCATTTTGGCCACCCGGTCCACTTCGGAGAGCGGCACATCCATCACGCGACCCACGTCACGCAACGCTCCCCGCGCGCCCATGGTGCCAAAGGTGATGATCTGCGCGACGCGGTCTTCACCGTATTTTTGCGCGCAATATTCCAACATGCGAGGGCGCAGGTCGTCCTGAAAGTCAAGGTCAATATCAGGCATGCTGATACGGTGGGGGTTCAGGAAGCGTTCGAAGATCAGGCCGTGATTGATGGGTTCAACCAGGGTGATATCCAGGGTATAGGCTGTCATGGAACCGGCAGCCGAGCCACGGGCGTTGTACCAGATACCCACTTCGCGGGCGTGGCGGCACAGGTCCCACACGATCAAAAAGTAGGCGTCGAAACCCATGGTGTGGATGACGCCCAATTCATATTCGAGGCGTTCACGCACCTTCGGATCTGTCGCCCGGTTGCCATAGCGCCGTATCAGACCCTCTTCACACAGGTGGCGCAGGTATGATTCGGCGGTGTACCCATCAGGCACCGGGAACACCGGCAGGTGCCACCCTGAGACAGTCAGGTCGACGTTGCAGCGCTCGGCGATTGTCAGCGTATTGCTGAGGGCTTCCGGTACGGTATGGAAGATCTCCTGCATTTCCCGCGGGGACCGCAGGTAATACGTGGGATCTGACATGCGCATGCGTTTCGGGTCGTTCAGGTTGGTGTTGGTCTGAATGGCCAGCAGCACATCCTGCAGGCGGGCGTCTTCTTTACGGATGTAATGCGAATCATTGGTGGCCACATACCTGGCCTGATATCTGGGGCCCAGGGCAAGAAGCGCTTTATTCAGGGTTTCGAGTTCCGGGATGTTATGTTCCTGCAACTCCATGAAGAAGTTGTCTTTCCCGAATACGTCGTAATACCAGTCGAGCTTCTTTCGAGCCGCTTCATCGCCCTGCTCCAAAATGGTGCGTGAGATATCTGAAGCCAGGCAGCCGGTGGTGGCGATCAGTCCTTCGGAATGCTGCGCCAGCAAATCGCGGTCAATGCGCGGGTAGTAATAGAATCCTTCCAGTTGCGCGGCGGAAGCCAGCTTCAACAGGTTGCGGTAACCGGTCATATTCTCGGCCAGCAGGAGTAAATGCGTGGAACTGCGGTCAAGGGTTGACTCGCGGTCTGTCATCTTCCTCGCGGCCATATAGGCTTCCATCCCGAGGATGGGCTTCACGCCGGCTTTGGACGCGGCATTGTAAAACTCGATGATGCCGTGCATCGTCCCGTGATCGGTAAGTGCAATGGCCGGCATTTCCAGTTCTTTTGTGCGCTCAATCAATTTCTTGATGTTAGCGAATCCATCAAGCAGTGAATATTCCGAGTGGACATGAAGGTGGACAAAAGACATGAGGTTCTACGATTAATCCGGTTTCTTTACGCGATCAGTTGACAAGATTATAGCATCGAGAAATGTGGATAAAGTCCGTCCGGTATTGAATTGTGACAATCTTTAAGACTTAAATCTTTCAGGGGAGAAAGAACGAAGAATACTCTCCACCCAGATGGGCGGGGAAAAGCGTCAGAAGGTCGTTCACAGCGGATTCCACGAGGGCCGAGCCGCCGGCATTTTGCGCTTCGATCGTGATCAGCAGGTCGGTGGTCTCCTCGCGGGCGGCGCTTTCTTCACTCTGCCGCCAGCACCAGCGCCGGGCGATAACCACATCTGACTCGTCGGTAAAGATCACTTCACCCGCCACCGGATGATCTGCTTCGGATTGGTTTAGATTGACAAAATTCTCATCCCCGCGGGCGAAGCGGACGGTGATGGGCAGGTTGACCTGCCGGGTATCAATGGCCGCCACCGGCAAGCCGTAGCGAATACTGACCATGTTGCACAGGTCAACCAGCAGGTTAATGGAAGGGATGTCACCCTTTTTGGTCAACCGGCGGAGCAGGGCTTCCGCCGCGCTGCGGTAACCGGTAGGATCCACACCAAACTGGCGGAAAGCCGCGCGCCACCCTGCCAGGGTGGGCAATTCGCTGAGCGGGGTTTCACCTATGCGTTCCTTCACGAGAGCCTGTTCCGCCATATACAGCGATAGAACATCCGGCGTTGTATGCCCGTTTTTTATCCCCTTGCCTACGATAAAGCCGCCGGCCAATTGCCCGAACGCGGTTGTGACGGCTGAGTCATATTGAAAAACTGACATATCTTCCTCCCTGAACCATAAACATTTCCGGATTCTAACAGTATTAGGTATTTTGTTCAAAGATGTCCCGATTTTCTGGTATGATGATTGCTCCTGACCTGCTGTGATTTTTTGACGATTCTCGTGAGTTCGATATATGCTTGAGAGTTTTAATAAAGCCAGAAGAGAGTATCCCCCCCAGTTCTGGCTCTTATTCTGGGGATTGTTGATCAGCACCATAGGCGCCAGTATGATCTGGCCGTTCCTGATGGTGTTCGTGAGCAAACGCCTCGCCCTCCCGTTGACAGCGGCTGCCAGTGTGATGGCATTCAATTCCACCGCGGCCGTGATCTTTACCTTTGTCGCCGGCCCGGTGACAGACAAACTGGGACGCAAAGGTGTGATGGTTGTCAGCCTGCTGGGAAACGGGTTGGTCTACCTGCTGTACCTGAACGCCTCCACATACTGGCATTTCGCGGCTGCCGCTACGCTGGCCGGGGTTTTCAATCCGCTCTTCCGGGTTGGGGCCGATGCCATGCTGGCGGACTTGATCCCCGAACATAACCGGATTGATGCCTATTCCCTGCTCCGCTTAAGCAACAACCTTGGCGTGGCCATCGGTCCGGCGATCGGCGGCTTTCTGGCATCCACCTCGTACACGGTGGCTTTTTTGTGTGCTGCCGGGGGTATGTGTCTGTACGGCTTATTAATGCTGATCACTGGCAGGGAAACCATCCCATCCAAAACGTCAGAAGAACAAGTGCCGCAGGTATCCCGAAAATTTGGTGGATACCCTGATATCTTCCGTGACAGGCCGTACATTCTCTTTATCCTGAATTTCACCCTGATCCAGATCTGTGCCGCTTTTGTGTGGATCCTGTTATCCGTGTACAGCAACCAGCAATACGGCATGCCCGAAAGCCAGTACGGATTTCTGCCTACATTGAACGGCCTGATGATCGTACTGATGCAATTGTGGATCACAGATCAAACCCGCCGCCGCTCGACATTCAGCATGATGGCTCTGGGTTCGGCTTTCTATGGCCTGGCGACATTCAGCATCGCCTTTATGACCGGCTTCTGGGGGTTCATGTTCAGCATGGTGATCATGACCATCGGTGAGATGATCCTGATGCCTACCTCCAGCACATTTGCCGCCAATATGGCTCCGGCCGATATGCGCGGACGGTATATGAGCCTTTACACCCTCACCTGGGCGGTTTCCACCGGTGTGGGTTCAATTTTTGGCGGTTTTCTATCTGACAGCCTTGGGCCCCGCTCCATCTGGTACGGCGGTGGTGTCATCGGACTGGTCAGTGTTATCGGATTCATTGCCCTTAAAACCTTATACAAAAATCGGTTAAAAGCCGCTGATCCCATGTAATGAAATACGCAATACTGGCATAGCATCAGACATCTGACCGCACTCTAAGAGTTCTCTCATACTATTGATTCAGGTTATTGGGCGTGCTACATTGTATTTGCATGGGCGACTCTCCAATTTGAGGACACCAGGGATGGAGGTTAGTTCTCCAAAAACCTATATTCTCAGGGGTAGAGGCATTAGCTACCCCGTGTTGGATTGTTAGAAGGCAATCCGTGTTTGGTTTTGACGCGCCGGCCCAGTGTGGCGGCTCCTGTAATCAGGATAGACGTCCAAATTTATTCGTCCGGGAAAGTTGCCCATGTTGATTTCTTAAGGAATCCGAGCTTGACTCGGATTCCTTTTTTTCATATAAACTATAAGCATGCTATTTATCAATCGATGACTGTCATGGAATGTGCCATACACCTTCAGGTGTTAAATTTTTTATTCCTACAAGACAGCAAAGACACAGGAGGAGATCATGTCAAAGAAGTACTGCGGTGGCCGATCCGTTTCTGAAGTGGTCACCTGGTGGCAGGGCGATG
>CAYOKC010000127.1:0-11198 GCA_964404415.1 uncultured Leptolinea sp.
GTAATGGATTCTGTATACACAAACGCGGATACCATCCCAGGGCTGCCGTATAAAATGGAACCGGCTATTCCGATCTCAGACCTATCACGAATTGTGACAGATCCTGCTAAACCCGCGATTCCAGCGCCGCAATATCTCCCGGAACCGGCGCATGGTTGGTGTTATTATTACCAGAAAGCTGATCTGGCGCGCCAGAAAGGTGACTGGGAAGAAGCGGCCCGGTTGGGCACGGAAGCGTTGGATAAAAAGCTTCTCCCCAACACTCCCACAGATTGGCCCTTATTTATTGAAGTATTCGGACGGGTGAAAAACTGGAACAGAGCCGCTGAGCTTACCGAAAACGCGTACGCCACAAATACCGCAATTCAACCCGCGTTATGCAAGATCTGGGATCGAATCGCGGAGCAGCCTCAAGATGACGAAGGCAAAGCTTCGGTAAAATACGCAAAAAGTTATATTAAATGTGATGATACCGCGGCCCAGGAAAAATAAGATGACCCTAGAACAAGGCATTTCTGTAGTAGTCCCTGTTTATAACAGCGAGTCTACGTTAAAAGAATTGATTACTGAACTAGAGACTGAATTGCCCGCTTTGGCCGGTAATTATGAAGTCATTTTTATTAATGACGGATCCCGTGATACAAGTTGGAACGTGATCCAGGATATCTGCGCGGAGAAACTGTGGGTGAGGGGCGTGAATATGATGCGCAACTACGGTCAACATAACGCTCTGGTATGTGGGATGCGGCTTGCATCTTTTGACACCATCGTCACAATGGATGATGACCTTCAGCACCCACCCAAAGAGATCAGGAAATTATTGCAGCCGCTCGCGGAAGGGTACGATGTAGTTTATGGAATACCGACAAAACTTCCCCATTCATGGTGGCGTAACGCCTTTTCGCGATTGACCAAACGGTTACTCGCCATGGTGATGGGTATTCCCACTATTCGTGATATCGGGGCATTCCGCGCTTTCCGTACCGACTTGCGCCGGGCATCCGATCAATTTCAAAGCCCGACTGTCATCCTGGATGTGCTGCTCTCCTGGGGAACGACCCGTTTTACCACGGTGCCCGTGGACGAGGCGCCCCGGAAAGAAGGCGAGTCCAATTACAACTTCAGCCGGTTGGTAGCTCAGGCCATGTTGATCCTCACCGGTTTCAGCACTGTCCCGTTGAGGATGACCAACTATATCGGATTCATCTTCACCATTTTCGGCATTGTCATCCTGGTGTATGTCTTATCACAGTATTTTATTGCCGGCAGCATACCGGGCTTTCCGTTCTTGGCATCCATGATCGCTATCTTTTCTGGAACCCAGTTATTCGCGTTGGGTATCTTTGGAGAATACCTGGCTCGGATCTTCGACCGGAGCATGGACCGGCCTACCTACGCCATTTCGCAAACTGTTAATAATCCAAAGGATTTGAATTCTTGAAAGTAGTCATTTTACAACCGTCATATATCCCATGGCGTGGTTTTTTTGACCAGATAAACACAGCCGACCTTTTTGTTTTTTATGATGATGTTCAATATGACAAACGGGGCTGGCGAAACCGTAACCGCATCAAAACGTCTACGGGTCCGATATGGCTGTCTATACCGGTGTTTAATCGCGGCGCACAAACCGAACACATCGGTATTAACGAAATCAAGATTGTTTGGGATCGGCCGTGGAATAAAGAACACTGGAATTCCATCAAAATGGCCTATTCCAAAGCGCCGTACTTTTCGCAATATGCCAGCCTGGTGGAAGAGTTCTATTCCGGCAAACCGGAAATGCTGGCCGATTTCACCATCGAGACGACCATTCAAATAGCCAGGGCAATCGGTATTGCACACACCCGGTTTCTTCGTTCTTCTGAGATCGAAGGGGTGGAAGGCGCCAAAACCGACCGGTTAGTCTCCATTTTGAAAAAGGTGGGCGCCACGCACTACTTTTCCGGCCCATCAGCCCGGGATTATATTGAAAATGAAAAATTTGATGAGGCGGGCATCAAGCTGGATTACATGGAGTATGATTACCCCGAGTATCCTCAGTTGTACCCGCCCTATGACCCGCAGGTTTCCATTTTGGATACCCTGTTTATGATGGGGCCTGACACAATAAAGACTATTTCCAAATAGAGGTTCAATGGCTGATCAATCAATCAATATGGATGATATCCGGAACTATTTCGCCGGTAAATTGGAACAGCATGGTGCCACGCCGCGCGGGGTAGACTGGAATTCGACCGGCGCGCAGGATACCCGTTTTTCGCAGCTTGCCCGGGTCATTCAACCGGTTGACAGGTCTTTCTCATTGTTGGATTACGGAAGCGGTTTTGGCTCTTTCTACGATTACATCGCCAACCAGGGAGTATCACCTGAAAAGTATGTAGGATTCGATATTGTAGAAGGAATGGTGACAAAAGGACGTGAACTACACACCGGGATTGCCGGAGTAGAGTTCACCAGTTCTGAAAGCCGTCTCCCGGTTTGTGACTATGTGGTTGCCAGTGGGATTTTCAATATCAAGCTGGATACCGCGTATGAGACGTGGACCGAGTATGTGGTCAAAACATTGACACGTATGAATGAACTGGCGGATCGCGGATTTAGCTGCAACTTCCTGACGAAATACTCTGACGCGGACCACATGCGGCCTGACCTGTATTACGCTGATCCGGGTTACCTGTTCGATGTGGCCAAACGCAATTTCTCTCGCAATGTAGCCATTTTGCATGACTACGACCTGTATGACTTCACCATTATTGTCCGGAAAAAATTGGACTGATCGGATTTTTTCATGGCAGAAACGATCGTTGATTTCAACAAACCTTGTATTGTCGGGAAAGAATATGACTATATGGCCGATTCCATCCGGTCATCGCACATTTCCGGGGATGGGAAGTATTCAAAGCTATGTCATGAGTTTCTGGAAAACAAACTGGGGATTCCACGCGTATTGACCACGCCATCATGTTCTCACGCGTTGGAACTATCCGCTTTACTGCTGGACATTCAACCCGGTGATGAAGTGATCATCCCGGATTTCACCTTTGTGTCAACCGTCAACGCGTTTGTATTACGTGGAGCCAAACCGGTATTTATCGACATCCGTCCCGATACGTTGAATATGGATGAGAGTCAACTGGAAGGCTTGATCACAGAAAAAACGAAAGCCATCGTCCCTGTTCATTATGCCGGCATAGCCTGTGAAATGGATACGATCATGGAGATCGCCGGCCGTCACAACAATATACCGGTGGTGGAAGATAACGCCCACGGGTTGTTTGGAAAATATAAGAACCGCTGGCTGGGAACCATCGGCTGTATGGCCACCCAGAGCTTCCATGAGACCAAGAACTTCACCTGCGGGGAAGGTGGAGCGCTCTTGATCAATGATCGCTCTCTTATAGAAAACGCCGAAATCATTCGCGAAAAGGGCACCAATCGCAGCCGCTTTTTCCGCGGCCAGGTGGATAAATATACCTGGGTGTCTGTCGGCTCCAGCTACCTGCTTTCTGATATTCTGGCCGGGTTTTTATATGCCCAGTTGGAAGTTTGGGAAGAGATCCAGGCGAAACGAAAATGGATCTGGCAAACCTATCACCAGGAACTATCTGCCTGGGCAAAATCGAATGGCATCGTTCAGCCAACCGTACCCCAGAACATTGATCCTTCATGGCATATTTATTATCTGTTACTTCCCGATCTGGAACATCGACAGGGAATGATCAGCCACCTGAAAGACAATGGCGTTAATTCCGTCTTCCATTACCTGCCTCTCCATCTATCAGAGAAAGGCCGGGAATATAGCGGCCGTGAAGGTGATATGCCTGTCACCGAATCGGTTAGTGACCGTCTTGTCCGGCTTCCTTTGTATTACGATATGGGTGAGATTGAAATGGAAAAAGTTCTTGAAGCGGTAACATCGTTTAAACTGTAAACATTCAATCCATATTCATGCTAGAATTTATCTATGGCTGAAGAGAAAAAGCAGTTGACTTTCAAGGAACAGCATAAGAAGGACGTGATCTGGCAGATCTGGTTCCCGGTCGGTTTTGGGGCGGCAGCCATGCTGGCCCTTGGAATAATGGCCATCTTTTCCCTTCAGACCGGGACTGATTCCAGCGCCCGATGGGGTCACGTGGCAACCATGTGGCTGCTGTTACCTGTTTTCTTTGTGGGACTGGTAAGCTTTCTCTTTCTTGCCGCGTTAATTTTCGGAGTTACTAAATTGACAATAGTACTGCCCGATTATTCGGCCATTGCCCAGATGTACGCGCGAATTTTTTCCGCCCGGATCAGGTTATTGGCAGACCGTTCAGCAAAACCCCTTATCCAGACAAGGTCTTACAAATCAATGGTATCGAGGTTCTGGCTGGCGCTGCGCTATATGTTTTTAGGCGGTTACTCCAAGTAAACGAAACAAAAGGGATACCTTTATGAACTGGAAAACTAAAACACTTTTGATTGGTACAACGGTTGGCGCGGCTACCGGCCTCGTGGCAGCGTTAATGATGATCCAGCGTGCGGAAAAAAACCAGACAACTCCCAAATTGTCAGCCGGTGAGGGTGTTAAAGTGGGGATGGGTGTGCTGGGTATTCTGAGGATGTTGGCTGAACTGGTAAGCTAACAGAAAAGCTAAATACGTTAACTTAAACGGCCTTCCAAAGACGGAAGGCCGTGATGATATGTACGCGGAATTTTTAATAACAGGTACAATCGCATAATGAAAGCAAAGGAAACCAGCAAACCCGTTATCCGGTATTTGATAGCCGGGTCAATTAACCGTTCGACCATTGTTACATCAGACGGCCGCTATCGGGTGGACCAACCTGGAGGGAGCGTGTTACAGGCAGCAGGCGGACTTGCCCTGTGGGATACGTCAATCGGCTTGCTTTCGGCTGTCAGTCCTGGTTTTCCCGAAGAGTGGATCACAGATATCGAAAAGCGGGGCTTTGATATCAACGGAATTCGCAAGACGAAAGAGCCCTACGATATGCGTTTTTTTGCCGCTTACGATGAAACCGGACAGGTAGATCGCGCCGCGCCGGTATCTGTATTTCGAAAACTGCAAACATCTATGCCGCCTGAAATACTCGGCTATGTTCCTACTGAGATCCAATTGGATTCCCGCAATCGTCCCGGATTGTTGACGTTGCGACCGGGGGATGTTCCAGATGAATACCTGGACGCTACGGCTGTCCATTTTTGCCCGTCCGATTTTTTAACCCATTCGCTGATCCCCGGTGCATTGCGGCAGGGGAATGTTCAGACCGTAACGGTCGATCCTTCGCCTGGATATATGAATAAAACCTTCTGGGATGATATCCCCCAGGTGGTTACGGGTATTACGGCCTTCCTTCCTTCAGAAGAGGAGGTTTATAGCCTCTTCGAAGGCAAGACCCGCGACTTGAAAGAAATCTCGGCTGCCCTGGCATTGTACGGTTGTGAATTTGTTGTGATCAAACGCGGCGCGAAGGGTGTCCTTTTATACGAGCATGTATCCCGATCGTACTGGGATATTCCCGCGTATCCTGTCACACCGGTTGACCCAACCGGTGCCGGTGACGCGTTTTGCGGAGGGTTTATCGCTGGCTTGCGGATGAAATATGATCCGTTGGAAGCCGCGCTTATGGGATCGGTGTCGGCTTCATTTAAAATACAGGGAACCGGACCGTTCTATCCGATGGAAGCACTAGAGGAACTGGTGAAAGCCCGTCTGGATATCCTATGGGATAAATCGGTCAAGAGTTAATCAATCTACTGGAGGATTTATATGTATTTGGATCGATTCAACAAACTTCGTGACGGGCTGGGAAAAACCGGCTTTGACGCGGCTGTAGTGAACCCCGGAGCCACATTATCCTATCTGACCGGGCTGTCATTTCATTTGATGGAACGCCCGGTAGTTTTGATTTATCTTCCTGAAAAAGACCCGGTACTTGTGCTGCCTGAACTTGAGAAGGAAAAATTGAAGGCTCTTCCGTTTGCATTTGAGGCTTTTTATTATGGCGACAATCCTATCGAGAGAATTGGTGCGTTTGCAGCCGCTGAGAAAACACTTAATCTAAACGGGAAAAAGATCGCTGTCGAACCCATTCACCTCAGATTCCTTGAATTGGAATATCTGAAAAAAGCGGCTCCGGCGTCAAAATTTGCCGATGGAAGCGCAATATTCGATAATCTCCGGATCTGTAAGGATCCCTCTGAGCTGGCTTTGATGCGTGAAGCTGTGGCGATCGCGCAAAAGGCATTCCTTAAACTTCTTCCCCAGGTGAGAGTTGGGAAAACTGAACTTGAACTGGCGAACACTCTGACAACCCTGTTGCTTGAATGCGGATCGGATCCGGAATTGCCTTTCCAGGTGATCCTTTCGGGAGGGCCGAACAGCGCCAACCCGCATGCTGTACCATCAAGCCGGGCACTTGAGGCAGGCGACCTGGTGGTAGTAGACTGGGGCGCCAGCCATTCAGGATATGCCTCAGACCTTACACGTACACTGGTGATGGGCAAACCATCTGAAGAACAGTCAGTCATCGCGAAGGCTGTAAAGGCGGCCAACGCGAGCGGGCGGGCGGTCGGAAAACCCGGATTACGTGCCGGTGACGTGGATAAGGCCGCACGGCAGGAAATTGATAACGCCGGGTATAGCGTCTACTTTACCCATCGTACGGGGCACGGTTTGGGGATGGAAGGGCACGAACCGCCCTATATGTTTGGCGAAAACGTTGAAGCGTTAAAACCCGGAATGGTTTATACCGTAGAACCCGGTATTTATCTTCCCGGTAAATATGGAGTCCGCATTGAAGATGACGTGGTAGTAACAGCCGAAGGCGCCGAAACGCTTTCTGATCTTCCCCGGGAATTATTTGTGATCGGATGAGCCTGAAAGTAGAAACCTTTGTTTTGGGAGAAATCTCCAACAACACCTATCTGATATGGGACGAGGAAACCGGTGAAGCGGCGGTTATTGATCCAAGTTTTTCGCCCCAACCGGTCTTCAGTGTCATCAAGCAGAAAGGTTCGCGGTTAACCGCAATCTGGTTAACCCACGGTCATTTTGACCATTTCATCGGTATCCCTGAAATTCTCTCAGCATGCGGTTCCGTTCCCGTGTATTTGCATCCTGCTGACCGCGAAATATATCTGGCCGGTGGGTTGGGGCGCGAATTCGGGTTTGCAGTACCGGAGTTGCCTGAACCCATCTCATTGCCGGTTGACGGATACTTTCACCTCGGATCGTCTGAAATTGCCATTTTCGAAACACCGGGTCACAGCCGGGGGCATGTGGTTTATTACGCGGAATCGATCGCTACTGTTTTCACCGGAGACCTGATCTTCAGGTTGAGTGTGGGGCGAACCGATCTGCCGGGAGCGGATCAGGATATGTTGTTGCGAAGTATCTATGAAAAGATACTCAATCTTCCCGCGGATACACGTATTCTTCCCGGACACAACGAAGAGACGTCTGTCGCCGAAGAAGTGGAATACAACCCTTACCTGAATTGAAAAAAAGGCCGCCCGATCATCAGATGGGCGGCCTTCATTTTTACGGAGGGGGATTATTTGGCGTATTCTGTGGCGCGCGTTTCGCGGATCACAGTCACCTTGATTTGACCGGGATACTGCATGGTATCTTCGATCTGTTTGGCGATATCTTTCGCCATGCGGGTGCTGGCCAGATCGTCGATCTCTTCCGGGCGGACAATAATACGTACTTCGCGGCCGGCCTGGATGGCGTAGCTCTGCAAAACACCTTTGAATGAATTGGCCACTTCTTCGAGGGAACGCAGACGCTTGATGTATTGTTCAAGGTCTTCGCGGCGGGCGCCGGGGCGGGCTCCGCTGATGGCGTCGGCAGCTTCCACAATAACGGCTTCCACTGATTCCTGGTCGGTTTCATGATGGTGTGAGGCTATGGTGTTGATCACTCTGGCATTTACACCGTAGCGTTTGGCAAACTCCGCGCCGATCATGGCATGCGTGCCTTCAGTGTTGTGGTCCATGGCTTTACCGAGGTCATGCAGCAAACCACCGGCTTTGGCCACTTCCACGTTGGCGCGTAATTCCGCGGCCAGAACAGCCGCTAATTTGGAGACTTCAACCGCGTGGGCCAACTGGTTCTGGCCGTAGGATGTGCGGTATTTCAAGCGGCCCAGCATGCGGGTGACTTCAGGATGCAAACCGGCAACACCGGCATCATAGGCGGCCTGTTCGCCGGCTTCTTCGATGTCTTTCTCAACAAGGCGTTGCTCGTCACCCAGCACTTTTTCGATGTGCGCGGGGTGAATGCGGCCGTCAAGGATAAGACGGGAGAGGGCGCGCTTGGCAATCTCACGTCGGACTGCGTCAAAGCAGGATACGGTGACTGATTCGGGCGTGTCGTCGACGATAACGTCAACACCGGCTGCCTGTTCAAAGGCGCGGATATTGCGGCCGTTACGTCCAACAATGCGGCCTTTCATTTCTTCATTTGGCAGGGTGACGATGGAGGATGTCACTTCTGCCACATGGTCTGATGCCACACGCTGGATGGCATCGGCGATCATTTCACGGGCGCGTTTTTCACCTTCGGCGCGGGCTTCCGCTTCGATCTGGCGAATGATGCGGGCCATGTCATTGCGGGATTCTTTTTCGGTTTCTGCCAGAAGCTGACCGCGGGCTTCATCCTGCGTCATCTTCGCGATGTTTTGCAGTTCTTCCAACTGCTGGCTGTACATCTTTTCCACTTCATTTGCCCGGCGGTCTAAAACGCTCTGGCGTTTGTTCAAAGCCTGTTCGCGCTGCTCAAGGCGTTCAACGCGCCCGTCCAGATCCGCGCGGCGGCGCTGCAGCCGGTCTTCCTCGGCGGCATGTTCGGCGCGCATTTTTGCCGCCTCCGCCTCCGATTGTTGCAGAACCTTCATCGCCTTGTCACGGGCTTCCAGTTCAATGGTTTTGGATTTCTCATTGGCCGCGGCGACGATGCTATCGGCCTTGTATTGCTGTTCCTTCTTGAAATTGCTGGCCATGATCCGCGCGATGACTACTACCGCGATGATCAGTACAACAATGTCGCCTATTATTATTGGAATAAAGTTCCCCGGTTGATTCATAGTTTCCTCTTGGTATTCATATAGTTAAGTTAAAGGTTCCGCTTCCACCCTGATCGAGTGCCAGGTTTGCTGAACAGCTTCCTGCGCGGTTCCAAAACCGAAACCACGGCGGGCAAGGTATCCAGTCATTTTCTTGCGGAACTCATCAAACGGCAGATCTTTACACCGAGACGCATATTTCTCTGCCGTTTTTAATGCAAGAGATGCTTCGTCAAGATCACAGATTGCCGACTGAATTTCATTATCAGCCAAACCTTTTTGGTGCAATTCCAGTACCAGAGCGCGTTTTGAGCGGGGGCGGAAGATACAGCGGTTTTCCACCCAGGTTCGCGCGAATTCCGCGTCTCCCACCAGGTTGGCTTGTTTCAAACGATCCATCACGGAGGTGATTACAGCCTCTCCGTAGCCCGCTTTTTTCAGGCGGGACGTGACTTCAAACATAGACCGCGGCCGGGTGTCAATCAACCGCAGCGCCCTCAGGTAAGCCTTTTCCAGCTCGTCCTTTTTTAAGAGGGCTTCAATTTTCTCTTTATCAATTTCATCGCCGATGGATAACCACGCGCCGACGAGCCGCTCAACACCGAAAGCAAATTCCCCGTCAATGAAAATGTTGAGACGGTTGGGATTGTGTTTTTGGACTTTTAGCGCAGTGATATTTGGCACAACTCTATCCCTGAAGGGAATTCGGCCAACCACCTGATACAGGAAGATGAATGGGTATTCTCAGGTACGTTCATATACAGGGATCAACTCCTGTATTTTCAGTCTACCCGGTATAAATTGATGAGCAGGTTGGGATGTTGTTATGAAACAGTGTGCATAACGCATATCCGGAGGATATTGTTATCCACTACTGTAAATACAGGGCCGCGATGAATGCGTCAGATTCAGGTGTTTCCCTGTATAAAACTGCCATGCCGCCAACTTCTACTCCCATACCGGGAGGGACGATTCTGAAGTACTCGAACAACTTCTTCGTAAAAGGCAATCTGTAAAATTTACAGAAAATAATTTAAGGTCTGCCTGTATATTATTATACATGAAATTGTAGTTTCTGCTGCGTGGTTCTGTAGGAGCAAAGTAGTAGAGTCCTAAACTGGCAAAGTTAAAATGTCCTATTAAGGACAGAATGCTATGACATGGACAATAGCAATGACCCAGGAAGAGCTCTACCGGAAAACGATCATCGAACAAGCAATAGACAAACGGATCACCCAAAAACAAGGGGCGGAAAAAGTGGGGGTAAGTGAACGGCATTTCAGGCGGATAGTCTCGCGATACCGTGAAAACGGAGATATAGGGCTGGTATCAGGACATCGGAGAAAACCCAGCAATCACCGTCTGGCAGAAAGCAAGCGGCAGGAGATTGTGGAATTCATCGATGACGCAGTGTTCCATGATTTTGGTCCCACGCTTATGAAAGAGAAACTGGAAGAAATCAAAGGGATCAGGGTCAGCAAAGAAACCATGCGACAGATCATGATCGAGGAGGGGAAATACCGTCCCAAAATTCAGAAGAAGAAAAAAGCACATCCCCAACGGGAACGCCGGGAACGGCGTGGGGAGTTGGTTCAAATTGACGGTTCATACCATGCCTGGCTGGAGGAACGCGGTCCCAAAGCCTGCCTAATTCTGTTCGTGGATGATGCTACCAGCGAGGTACTGGCGGGTCAATTTGTGGACCACGAGAGCTTCTTCGCGTATGCCAGTCTATGCAAATCCTACTTCCGGTCTATAGGGCTGCCTGTAGCCTTCTACAGCGACAAATTCAGTGTTTTCCGCGTGAATTCGATCTCCGGTATCCACAAGGAGGCAATTACTCAATTCAGCCGCGCATTGAGTTTCCTGGGGGTTGAGCTTATTTGCGCCAATTCTCCCCAAGCAAAGGGTCGGGTTGAAAGGGCCAACCAGACATTTCAAGACCGCCTGGTCAAGGAAATGCGCCTGCGGAAGATCAACGACTACCAAGAGGCCAATGCCTATCTTCCCGAGTTCATCTGGTTTTACAACCGCAAATTCGCTGTACTGCCTCGCTCAGCCGCAGACGATCACCTTGTCAGGAACGGTGATAAAAGTACAGAAAAGGACGGAATAAAAAGTCCCCTAAA
>CAYOKC010000128.1:0-11143 GCA_964404415.1 uncultured Leptolinea sp.
GGATCCACAATCATCGCGGAGGGTGATGAACATTCATGAAACCGTACGGCCTTGTCATCTTTATATTGCTCACGCCCGATATCCAGGCCGCCTTCCCAGTTGGCATCGAAACCGTCATATAGCGCCGGTTCGACAGGCAGCCAATCGATGGAACGGCCGTCAAAACAACCCAGCTCCACTACGCGCAATGGTTTCCCGGGCTGGTATCGGGCTGCCATTTTGCGCAGCCAGGCAAACCGGGCCAGGTGCACCCGGGCGCGAAACCCTTTTGAAAAAAGCCGTTCGTTGTATCCGCTATCGTTCATTTTGCTTCTGTTACCTGTGACCAGACCTTTTCGTACAGTCCGGTAATCTTCCGTATCTCAAAATTATTCAATATACGTTCGCGGGCTTTGCGCCCCAGTTCCAGCCGTTCGCCTTCCGGCATTGACAACATGTTTACCACCGCCTCCGCCAGTTGACCCGGTTCGCGCGGCGGGACAGTCAAACCCGTTACACCGATCAACTCCGCTGTATCGCCCACCTCCGTACCCACGCAGGGCAGACCGCAGGCCATGGCTTCACCGATCACCAGCGGGAACGCTTCGCCATAGCTGGAAGATAATACGGCTGTGTCCCAGGCCGGATAAACCGATTTCATGTCAGAGCGCCGCCCCAGCAGGTGAATATTTTCCGGCTTGTTGAATCCCGCCATCATCGCGGCCAGTTCCGGGTTGTCGGGCGTGATGCCGTCTCCGCACAGAATGAAGTGCAGGTCAGGCAGCGCTGCCACCATTTCACGCGCGGCAGCGAAGAAAGTGGCGTGGTCTTTTTGCGGGTCAAAGCGCGCGGCCAACCCGGCGACAGGCGCCCCGGGCGGTATTCCAAGTTCCGCGCGCAATTTTTCCCGGGCATCCGCGTCCGGTCTAAAATCATCGAGGTCAAACCCATTGGGGATGAAGACCATGCGGTCCGGCTTATAACCGCGTTCCACATGGATCTTTTGGGCGACCCGCGAACAGGCAATAATCCTGGCGGGGATGAACCGCGAAAGGAACGCGTTAACCCGCACGATGGCGCGGGTGCTGCGTTTGCTGGTTGCTTTATCGAGTGTGCTGTTATGAATACCCCACACGGTTTTCACATGGGGGACAAAACGACCTGCCAGCCCGCCTATCAGGTCGGCATGATACATCCATGTCTGGATGACAGCCGGAGGATTTGACTTCAACTCGCGGACGAGCCGTGAGAAATCGGTTATGGAAGGCCTGGCCGGGTTCATCCCCAACGCGAAAACAGGGATTCCCAATGCTTCGATCTGCCGTCCCACCGGACCATTGCCGGTAATGGAGATAACTCTTGACGTAAACTTCTCCCGGTCTGTGAACTGCAACAACCGCAGCAGCATGGTCTCAGCGCCGCCAGTCTCCAGCCCGGTGATGATATGCGTAACAGGAACCTGCCCGGTCATGTCCATAATTATCTTACCGGCCTATCGGGTTGACGGATTCGGCGTGGAAAAATCCGTATGATTTCTCATTCGATTCCTGCCAGCCGCACAATTCCACAAATCCCTGGTTGGCGTCAAAGAGCGGGGTTTTGCCCAGAATGTAGACCAGGCGTTTCTCAATATAGTCATATCCATAGAAGAACGAATCGCCGGCCTTCACCGGAACCATCTGGAGTGCAAGGCTGTACATCGGAGAATCGTGCATACTGTGGTCAAAATCGGTATACCGCAGCGTGGGGATCATCGACTGCCTGCGGCTGGCATCATCCACCACATTGACGTATGAACCACGGGTAACGGTAGTCACCAGGCGGGTGGAACCATCCGGGCAGCCATTAACTGCCGATACAGTGACTGGTTTTTCCAGCGCGTGTACCAGCAATGGACCAGCGAATGTCAGCAGAATGATGATCAGCCCGTATATACCCAGCCCGTATGGTTTTCCAGGCAGGATGTTCTCACCGGGATGTGAGACCTTCAACAGGCCGGTTCGGGTCATAATAGCCCACAACCCTACCATGGCCAGTCCGGCAAACCAGGGGATGGCCGCGGCGTAGGTACGTATTTCGGCATCCACGGTGGGGACGAACGGGATGGATAGAAAAATGCCGATCCATCCGGCCAGCAGCAGGGAAAAGGCCGGGCGTTTGCGGTCGATAATAGCCGCGATCAGGCCAACGAGGGTTAAAACCGCCATCACGATCCGGCCTATCAGGCTTTCCAGTTTTGTGGCGCCTTCGATGTACCCGAACATACCGGACCAGTCAAAGGTAAAAAATGCCTGCCAGTAGACAAACGCGCCGCGCACAATACCCATCGGATCCGCTTTGAGGGCTTCGAACGCGTAGCGGTAGATAGCCTGTGACTGCGCGGGTTCGACCAGCGCCATCACATCCGGATGGTCGAGCATATATTGTTTCCAGCCTTTGCCGCCAACAGCCAGACCATAGAAGGTGTACGAGAAATTTCCCATGGACGAACTGTTTGTGCCAGCCAGGGATTGGAAGATCACCATGTGCACGCCGTAGCCGAGCAAAGCAGCCAGAGCCGCGAAACCGGCGATCTTCCAGTTGAATTTCGTATCGCCGCGGAACACCCAGCCAGCCCACAGAATTAGGAATGGCAGCATGAAGAACGGCCCGGCGCGGGCGATCAACCCGAGCGAAAGCACAAGCGTTCCCGCGTATACATCCAGCGTCCGCTTGCGGCTGGCGCCGCTCCACAACAGGCCAAAACCAATCACCCCGAGCGGCAGGCCGAGTGTTTCGCTCATCACCGAGCCAATGAACCGGCGGATGAACAGGAAAAGGGCGAGGGCAAAGAACGCCGCGCAGGCAGCCCCGCTGGTGCGGTTGACCTCGCGCGCGGCAAAGAAAATGGCAAGGAGAGAAATCAAAACCAGACAGCCAATGGCGAATTGCAGGTTCTGCCCGCCGATGGTATAAAACACCCCCAGAAGCGCCGGGAACACCGGGCGTTTGGCTGAAAAGGGGTGAAAGGTCTGCCCTTCGGAGAGCAGCCGGGCGCCGTGATAATACCCGTTGGCGTCGTTATACGGCAGCAGCCCGGCGATGATATTCAAATCGCTGATACCGCTGGCCCACACGCCGATGATCGCGCCGCCAAAAACAGCCGCCAGCACTAGCAATGCCGGCAGGTCGCCGCGCTTAAAACTCAGATAGAGCACCGTAGCGACAAGAAGCAATGCCGGAAGGCTGCCCTGACGCAGCATCAGCCCCACCCGCGCGGGGAACACGGTCAACCCGGCCAGTATGCCAATCACCGCAGCCATCAGGCTGACCTTGATCAGAAAAAGAGTTTTCCCGCCGGCATTCCCGCGCGAGACAAACCCGATATTGACTGTGGTGAAAACGGCACAGAATAGTATAAGAAAAAACGCAGCCGGCATCAAACGTTCCAATATCTGAGCCTGAGCCGGGAATATGGATGGAAGGAAGAAGACCATAAATAGACCGGACAGAACACCAATCCAGCCCGCGGCCAGACTCCACGGAGCTTCAGTATGCCAGCCGAGAAACCGGTAAAAACGACCGACCCTATCCGGGCTGGATACGATCACCCCGGCCAGCCATCCAAAAACCAACACGCTGATCAGTATTCCCACAGCTTCCAACAGCCGGGCAAGAGAGAATCCGAAAACGATCGCGTTCTTCGGATCGCCCGGAATGAGAAATAGGTAGATCAACGCTCCCAGACCGGCCAGAATTCCAGCGATGAAAGGGACAGCCAGAAGCTGCTGCTCCCGGGTTCGGATCCGCAGACGGGTCATCACACGAATTTGATACGGCTGGCGGCAAATGCCACCATCTTCAACAACAGCCAGCCGTGGCTCCATCGCTGGATATTGGTGGTACCGTATGTGCGTTCGCGGTATCGGATGGGCAGGTCGACGATTTTCAGCGTTTGTTTGGCCGCGCCAAACAACAGGTCAAAGTCACCAAAGGGATCGAAGTTGCCGAAGTAGTCACGGTTGCGGGCGATCAGGTCATAATCGGCGCGGCGCAGCACCTTGGTGCCGCACAGTGAATCTTTGACAGGCTGACCGAGCAGCCAGGAAAACGCCAGTGAAAAGAATTTATTCCCCAGCAGGTTGAAGAAACGCATGGCCTGTTTTTCCATTGGGTATACCAGGCGCACGCCGTTAATAAAGTCACCTTTACCCTGAACGACCGCTTCGTAAAAACGCGGCAGGTCTTCGGGCGGTACGGTGAGGTCGGCATCCAGGATCATGAAGATATCGCCTTTGGCTTCGCGGTATCCGAGTCGAACCGCGTCACCTTTGCCTTTGCCGGTCTGCTGCAGGATCTGGCAGTTCTTTTCGGGCCGCGCGGCGACTTCGCGCTTGATGGTTTCAAAGGTATCGTCAGTGGAATTGCCTTCCACAAAGACGATCTCGGTTCCGCCGCCCATCTCAGGAGTGCGCTCCAAAATGTTGACCACATTCCCGGCTTCGTTGCGGGCCGGCACGACTACCGATACGATCGGTTTGTAATCCGGGTCGATCTCAGGCTGCGGGCGGGCTATCATCATATTGGTGAGCGCCAGCGTGTGGAACGGCCATAGCTTCACCAGGAACCGGTTGAAAAACATGTCGATCAACGGGGTGCGAACCGGCCAGATGATCTCAGGCCAGGAACGGATCGTCTCAAGGTTTTCCAGATGCATCAGGTTTGAGATATCGTCAACCGTCAGCCAATTCTGATACAGGGTGGGTTTCGCCAGGTGCAGGGCTTCCGCCAGGCTGAGCGGCAATTCCCATAACCGGCTGTAGATATTGATGATTATCCGGGTGCGCGGGTGCGACAAACGGCGCACTTCTTTGAATACCGCCTGCACATCCCACAGGTCATTCAAAAGATCAGACAGGATGATGACATCGAATTTTTCTTCCATGCCAATATTCATGGCATCGGCAGCGAAAAATAGCATTTCCGGATGTTTGAGCGAAGCACGTTTAGACATGGCCGAAGAAAGATCAAAACCAACACCCAGCGATGGTTTTAATGCTGCCAGTAAATCGCCTTCACCGCAACCTATTTCCAGAATCTTCTGGTTGGGAGACACAAGAAATTTGTATATCTCGTGAATACGGCGGTGATAATATCCACCCACCCCACGCCAGCCATCCAGTGACCGTGCCCTCTGGTCACTGTGTTCCCGCCGTTCATTGCGGTATTGAATTTCCGCGGCGCGGTTTTTCTCAATTTCGGTAGTAGATTCCACGTGCTGTTATCCCAATCTATCAAATTCAGTAGTTGTTGCCGATACCATTTTTACCACACTGAACTCAGCTTGAACTCGTTGACGGGCCTGCCGTCCCAGTGACATCCGGTCTCCTGCCGGCATCTCCAGCAGTTCTGTTATGGCTTGCGCCATTTGTTCAGGTTTTCCGGCGGGAACCAGGCAACCGGTATCACCAATGATCTTGCCGGAATCGCCCACATCCGTCACCACACAGGGAACCTCGCAGGACATGGCTTCCGCGATCACGTTGGAAAATCCTTCACCAATCGAAGCCGAAACGCAGATATCGAGCGCATTATAAACCGGAACCGGATCACGTTCGGCGGGCAATATCTGGAATACGTCATTCAAACCGGCACGCGAAATTTCAGTACGAATGCGGTCAGAATATTCAACTGAACCGTCACCAACGATCAAAAAACGAAGGTCGGTGTGGTTTTTCACCAGGATTTCTGAAGCTCGAATAAAAGTGGTGTGGTCTTTTACCGGATCCAACCGGCCGACCATTCCGACAACTAGATCGGAAGTGGAATAACCCAGCTTCCGGCGCATCTCGGAACGCAAATCAGCGGATGGGGCGAAGCGGTCTGTGTCGATCCCGTTGGGGATCACTACGATCTTCGATGCCGGAATGCCGCGCGCTTCCGCCTGCCTAGCGCCGACAAACGAGTTGACGATCACCCGGTCCGCCCTGAAGGAAAGGTGGTCTTCCAGCCAGTACAAAAGGAAGGCAGTCCAGTCATAGTCTTCCTTTCGCAGGAAGGAATGCCGGATGGATGTAATCACATGAGGTACTTTCCAGAAACCTCTGAAGACCAGCGCGAGAAGGTTCGCAGCCACCAGGTAAGCAACCAGAATATCCGGTTTTTCCGTACGGATGATCTTTCCCAGGTTTGATAGGAAAGAGAGGATGTCCCAGCGGCGTGACTTTCCCGCCGCCACCACGCGCAGCCCGCGCTTCTCAAATTCTGGCAGCAGTGTGCCGCCGGGGTAGAACATCACGATCACCGGGTTGAACGACGTTTTATCCAGTGAATCGACCAATGTCAACAATTGACGTTCCGCGCCGCCGACATTCAAGGATCTGATCAGGAAGAGGATTTTTTTCATTAAGTACGGGAAGTTTCAAAATATAGTTAATGCCAGCCCCATATCAAATAAATTCTACCATGGGGGCATCTACCAATATCCGGCATAAAAAAAGCCCCGGATTTATCCATCCGGGGCTTGAAATTTCTGATCAAAAGATCAGGCTTTGCTCCAGGCCTGAATGGCAGCCGCCACGGTATGGATCTGTTCATCGCTAAGTTCGGGGAACATGGGCAGTGACAGAACCTGATTGGCAGCTTTCTCCGATTCGGGGAAGTCACCGGGTTTGTGACCCAGGTCGGAATGCGCGGGAAGCAGGTGTACCGGGAACGGATAATGAATCCCGTGCTGGATACCTTCTTTGGTCAGATAGGCCATCAAGTCTTCGCGGGCGGTGGTACGTACGGCATAGACATGGAATACGGGTTTTCCGTAATCCATGATCTCCGGCGTCTGCACCTTGCTGCCGGCTAAAAGCTGGTTGTAAAGCTTCGCGTGAGCCAGGCGGTCATTCGACCATTTCTCAAGGTATTTCAGCTTGACGCTCAGAATGGCACCCTGAACACCCTCAAGACGGTAGTTGTAACCCTTCAGCACGTGCTGGTACTTCTTTTCCGCGCCCCAATCGCGCAGCATACGGATGGTGCGGGTGTAATCCGGGTTACTGGTGGTCACCATACCGCCTTCACCATACGCGCCCAGGTTCTTTCCGGGGTAGAAGCTGAAACAGCCCATGTCGCCGATCGAGCCGGCTTTTCTGCCTTTGTACTCCGCGCCATGCGCCTGCGCGGCATCTTCGATGACGACCAGGCCATGTTTCTTCGCGATCTCAAGAATGGGATCCATATCGGCGCACTGCCCGTAGAGATGGACGGGGATGATGGCTTTGGTCTTCTTTGTGATGGCTGCTTCGAGTTTTTCGGGATCCATCGTGAAGGAGCGCGGGTTGATATCCACCAGCACCGGTTTGGCGCCGGTATAGCAAATGGCCGCCACAGTGGCCACGAACGTGAACGGAACGGTAATGACTTCATCACCGGGGCCGACACCGGCCGCCAGCATGGCCAGGTGCAGCGCGGAGGTACCGCTGTTCACACCCATGGCGTTATCCGAGCCGCAATACGCGGCAAATTCCTTTTCGAAGGTTGCCACTTCACCGCCCAGCACAAACTGGGATGATTCAAACACCCGGACGACAGCCGCGTCGATCTCAGGTTTAATGCTGTGATATTGCGCTTTCAGGTCAACAAAAGGTATGGTCATATAAGTCTCCCGATAAATTTACAGAATATGAACAGGCTGTCCACGGTTGACCATGGACGTATCAGCAGCTTCTAGGATCTTGACAACCCGCAGTCCCATCTCGCCATCGGTCTGTGATGTTTTTCCGTTTGTTACACAGTCAACAAAGTGCGCGGCTTCGGTTTTCAACGCCTCGGTAGTGGCAAGATGGGGCGCCCACATGTCACCGCTGCGGTAACTCACCAGCATCTGGTACACGCCTTCAGCGCCTTCATTCAGACTTACGCCTTTGTCATAGACTTTGATCTTCTCGCTGGGTTCCAGGTCGTCGTAGACGATCATCTGCCGGTCACCACCGATCAACGTGCGGCGGACTTTCACCGGCGCCATCCAGTTGACATGGAAATGCGCGATCAGGTTGTTCTGCATGTAGCAGGTGATATACGCCACATCCTGCGGCTGCCCGTTCAGATGCGCCACTCCGGTGGCAGATACCTCGGCGGGCTGCTCACCCAGGATGAAATCCATAATGGAAAGGTCATGCACAGCCAGATCCCACAAAACATTCACATCGTGCTGGAAAAGGCCAAGGTTGACGCGGACCGAGTCGTAATACAACAACCTGCCCAGGTCACCCTTCGCCACCATATCCCGGATCTTAATGACTGCCGGGGTATATATGAAGGTATGGTCAACCATCAATGTTTTCTTTGCCCGAGCGGATTCTTCCAGCAGTTTCTCGCCTTCTTCCACGCTGCCTGTCATGGGTTTTTCCACCAGAACATGCTTGCCGGCTTTGAAAGCCTTGCTGGCAAGGTCATAATGCGTTGATACGGGTGTTGAAATGATGACAGCATCCACCTGGGGATCGTTGATCAACTCCATCGGGTCCTGCGTCACTTTTACAGACGGAAAGCGTGATTGAACCAGGGACAGGCGGTCCGCCTTCCGGTCACTCACGCTGACTACTTTCGCGTCTTTTGTCTCAGCAAAGTTACGGACAAGGTTTGGCCCCCAGTAACCGTATCCAATTACTCCCACATTTACCATGGTATTCTCCACAAAGATGTGTGTTTTCTCCCCCGGCAGGCACCCGGCAAACGGGTAAGCATGGGTGCTCAGGGTGTTTTCACACATTATAAGACCAAGGGGCATATTGCGCTTTTCCATTCTAAAGAAATCCCTGTATATGGCGATAACCACTATCCACGGTGACATCAACCCGGGGATGGTTACGGGGAGTACTGGTACAATAATTATCTGTCCGGCGGTTCATCGCGAGGATAAATCTTAACTATTAGACGAAAAACTGTATGATCAACCCTGTAAAGTTTGCTGTTGTAGGTTGTGGAAATATCGGGTCTCGCCATATCGCGGTTGTGGATTCCCAGGAAAACGCGGTGCTCAGCGCGTTATGCGATATCGACCCGGAAAAATTGACAAAGTATTCATCGCTATACGGAAACGTCCCGACATATACCTCATTTGATGAGATGTTGGAAAAATCTGACGTGGACGTGGTCAACATCTGTACACCCCACGGCCTGCATGCCCCAATGGCCATCGCCGCCGCCAACCATGGCAAGAACGTGCTGGTGGAAAAACCCATGGCGTTGACCACCCGCGAAGCGGATGACATGATCGCCGCCGGTGAACGCAACAATGTGCGCATCATGGTGGTCAAACAGAACCGCTACAACGTGCCCATCGCCCTCACCAAGCAGGCGCTGGATTCCGGCAAGCTGGGAAAGATCTACATGGTGCTGTGCAACGTGCTGTGGAACCGGCACGAGGGGTATTACCGTGACTCTTCCTGGCGCGGCAGCAAGGAACTGGAAGGCGGCGCGCTGTACACCCAGGTGTCGCACTTCATCGACCTGATGATCTGGTGGTTCGGTGACGTAGTGCAGGCGTCTTCACAGGTCGCCACACTCAGCCACAACATTAAAATTGAAGATAACGGATCCGCCCGCCTGGTCTTTGATACCGGCGTGATGGGTTCCCTCACCTGGAGCACCTCTGTCTATAATAAAAACTATGAAGGGTCGTTCACCATCATTGGCGAAAACGGCACCATCAAAATTGGCGGACAATACCTGAATAAGATCGACTTCTGGGACGTGCAGTCCATGCCGCTGCCGGAAGATATCGCCTTTGTGGATAAACCCAACGCCTATGGCGGCAAGTACCAGGGCACCAGTTCCAACCATGACAAAGTGATCAATGAGGTTGTGGCCGACCTGCTCTTTGAACGCCACAACACGGTTGAAGGTGATGAAGGCATTAAGACGATTCGCGCGATCGAAATGATCTACGGTACGCAGGAGGGATACCCCAAATGATACGAGTACTGGTCACAGGCGCCGGTGGAAGCCCGGCCACCGGTTTTGTCCGTTCCCTGAAATCCGCCCCCGAGAACTACTACACCATCGGGTTTGACACCAACGCCTACACCCTGCAGCGCGCTGAAACCGACGAACGCTACCTCGTCCCGCCGGTTTCGGACCCCGATTATCTGCCGGTGGTGCTGGATATTCTCAACCAGACTCAGCCCGACCTGATGCATGTGCAGATCTCTGCCGAAATGATCGGCATTTCCAGCATTCGTGACCGGCTTCCCTGCAAAACCTTCCTACCCGCGCACCAGACCATTCTGACCTGCGAAGACAAATTCGCCTCCTTCAACGCCTGGAAGAAAGCCGGGATCAAAGTTCCCGAAACCATGATCGTCAACAACCCTGACGACCTCAAAATCGCCTTTGAAAAATTCGGGCCGAAGCTCTGGCTGCGGTTCACCAGCGGGTCAGCCGGCCGCGGCGCCCTACCCACCAGTGATTTTGAGGAAGCCCGCCTGTGGATCGATTTCCGCAAAGGCTGGGGCAAGTTCAGCGCGGCGGAATGCCTGGAAGACCAGACCATCACCTGGCAATCCATCTGGAAGGATGGCGAGTTGATCGTTGCCCAGGGGCGCAAACGCCTGTACTGGGAATTCGCCAACCGAGTGCCCTCCGGCGTGACGGGTATCACCGGCACCGGTGTGACTGTCAGCGACCCGGTAGTGGATGATATCGCCCTGAAATCCGTTCTGGCTATCGATGAAAAACCCAACGGCATCTTTGGCGTTGACCTTACCTACGACCGCAACGGCATCCCGAACCCGACCGAGATCAATATCGGGCGGTTCTTCACCACGCACCAGTTCTTCACCCGTGCCGGGTTGAATATGCCGCACATCTTCGTGATGGCCGGGCTGGGCAAACCTGTTCCACACATCTCCCGCAAGATCAACCCCCTTACCCCGGGGCTTGCCTGGGTGCGTGGCATGGATGTGCTGCCGGTATTGACCACCGAAAAAGCCATCGAAAACTCACGCGCCGAACTGGCGGAACGAAAAAGCCGCCTATCTTCCAGCGGTAAAAAATGAAACCCCGCGTTCTGGTCACCGGTATTTCCGGTTTTATCGGGAAAGCGTTTACCGACTGGGTCAAAGACAAGCTTGATATCTTCGCCATAGACCGGATTAAGCCGCACGATTGGCCGGCTGACCAATTCCTCGAA
>CAYOKC010000129.1:0-5983 GCA_964404415.1 uncultured Leptolinea sp.
TTACCAACTCATTCTGCAGCATATTTCCTACCACATCAGAAAAATGCTCTAGGGTCTTGATCTGAACGAAATCGTGCCCGAAAATGCGCTGCGCGGCGGGAACATCTTCTTCCTGTCCGTTGAACACACATAGAACAGACACACCTTCCTGCCGCCCCTTATGCACTTCCTGCGCGGTATCGTTGATGCCAATGGCATCGGCATATTCTACGGTAGCCGGGTTGAGCCGGTTCTTGGTGATCCCCTGCGCGTCATTGGGTTTCGCGTCAGACAGGATGATGAGGATCCGGTGGTCGCTTTTGCTGCTTTTCATCAGGTGGAGAACTGTTTTGAACGCCAGCCCGTCGCGGTTGCAGCCGGCCGCACAATAATTAAACACATTCATGTTGTTGCGCGGTTCAGTGTAGTCACGCAGCAGGTTGATAACGGTGAAGTTACTCTTATTAAAGAAGGAAAAGATGCGGACAGGGATCTGGCAGCGGGTCAGGCTTTCGGCGATGATATAGGCTTCGGCTGAGATGATCTCCTGCCGGTTCAATTGTGACCCGGACGCGTCGAGCAATATGTCGATGGTGAGATTACCCAGGTCGTCTTTGATGGCGCGTTCAAACACGCGGTTTTCATTCAGGTACAACTTCTTCCATAGCCGCCCCGCCATGAGATTCCCGGTTCGTGACGGGTAACTCGTGGGCTGCAAATTGACAAGCATCGTGTTCATGAGCTTGTTGGTGAGACGGGTGATGGCGCAATTGTAGCGGGCCGCGTTCTTTTCAAAATGCTTTTTGTTCTTTTCCCGCTGCTTTGTCACTTCTTCACGGCGGGTGACGGCGGAAAAGGAGCGCCCGGTGATATCTTCCGCGGACGCGCGGGTGAAATGCAAATTGCAGTTGACGTGGTTGCCAACGCACAGGGTGTTTTCCAACTGGCGGATACGGTCAGCCGGGTACATGGATGTGCCGAAGATTTGCTCGATCTCCGTCCGTTTCTTTTTCTGGCGGTGATCAATAATGCTGTACCACTGGGTTATGGCGGAATTCTGGTGCACTTTTTCGCCGCTGAGTGTCACATCGCCATAAAAATCGGTGACGGCAGATTCGAGGTGGGTCTTCAGGAAGTACCCCGGATTGAACAGGTTGCTCTTTCCCAGATGGACGACCTCTTTGCTTTTTTTGACCAACGTATCCAGAATGATCTTCCCTTTTTCGCCGGGAGAAAAGTTGAAATAGGCGTCGATTACGCGCGTCATCTGCTGGATGATGCCGCCGGTATCCAGCGAGCCGTCAAATTCCAGGTCGTTGAGGATGCACAGAGACCGTTCGCAGAGTTCTGGGGTTTCGCCCAGCACGCGAAGGTAATGGGCTCGGCGAATCTCGTCCACCATGTAGTAGTCAGACGGTTCGATAATCTTGTCGAGCACACGGCGGGCGAAGTCCTGGCGCAGGTAGGGTAAGACCAGCCTGTCAGCCCGTCCGCGGTCGTAGGCACAGTTTTCCAGTCCGATCCAGACAAGTTCCCGGAAGAAGTGAAAATCATTGTCTTCGCGCAGATATTCGAAGTATTTTTCCAACTCGGGGTAATCGTAGTATTTGTGAACGGCACCGGCGATGAAATTCCAGTACAAGTCGGCGCGGCCGCTGGCATCGTAAAACTTGATATCCGGTTGGATGGCGTAATCGTCCGCCGCGGTCCAGATGATGTTGGACGCCCGTTTGCGTTCGTTATCGGCCTGACGGGTTGTCATTTCGAAAAGATGGCTTCCCTTCCCGGCGACGCGGGTATGCGCAGCCGGATGACATCTTCCACGATCTCACGCTCGAAAATGTCAAATGATTTGTTGGTGATTCCCATGCGCAGCGCGCGAATGGGGTCAAGCCCCTTGTTCATCAGATGGACGGCGGAGAGCATGCCGCGCAGATCGACGGATTTTGACGAAATTTCAGCGCTTTCACATTTTTTCTGCAGGTCCTGGAACAGCCCGATGAACTGCTCCATATACTCCGGCTTGAGATGGGGAAATTCGTGGACGAACAGTTTGCGCAGGTTTTCCGGGGTGATGCCCGGCATTTCGATGACCATGAACCGCGAGGCCAGCGCTTCGTTCAATTCGCGGGTGCCGGCATACCCGTAGTTCATGGTGGCGATGAAACGGGTGGCGCCATTGAGGGTGATCTTGTTGTAGCCGGGGACGTCAATAATGCGGCGGAAATCGAGGGTGGCGTGAAGCAGGGCGATGGCCTCGTTCTTGGCCATGTTGATCTCATCCAGCACGCCGAAGCCGCCGTACACGGCGCATTCATACACCGGCCCGCGGCGCATCACCACCTGGCCGTTCTCGAAAGTATCGGTCCCGATGAGTGACGAGGAATCGGTGTTGACGTGGAACGCGATGTTCCACTCCGGACGGCCGAAGGTGGCGCCCAGGTTTTCAGAGAGCACATTCTTGCCGGTGGCTTTGGGCCCTACCAGAAGCAGGTTCTCACCGCACAGCAGGGCGGTGATGGCCATCTCCCAGATCTCAATTCCGTAGTACCGGAAGCGGGGTTTGGGGATGCGGTAAGCCATTCCCGGGTCAACCTTGAAGTAGGTATGAAAATATTCAATTTCGGAAATCAGACTTTCCCGAATGCCCTCCTGCCGCAGAAATTCCAGCACAGTCCACTCCTTACAACTAATTAATTGAGAATTATTAGTATACTTTTACTAATATATTCAATATTAAAATTTACTTTCCGCTGTGGCGCAATGTATGAAATACACAGTTTCACTGGACGTTTTTCCCCATTATACGGCGTTATAAATGTGACATTGTATTAGACTCTTCCGGGACTGGCCGGATTGACGGAGTTCACGGTTATCTTACCGTTACGCTGACCGTTTCCTGCCCGATCTGCACCGAGCCGGGGTCGGTCAACAAAACGACCTGTACACTGTACTGGCCCGCGGGCAGGGGGATATCCGATTGCCAGGGCACATCCTGCGTGAAGACTTCGCCGGCTTTGAGCGTCAGCGGAACCTCAAAAAGCATGATGGCGCCGGCTTCACCCTGAAGGGAAGCCAGTATGCCAAATTTCATGGCCGGCATGGCGGCGCCGTTACGGTTGTCCACTTCGGCGTGGATCACAGCGGGTGACGTGGGAGTGATCTCCGGCGGGGTGACCACAAGGCTGATCACCGGTTGACTATACACTAAGGGTGTCTTCGCGCTGGCTACCTCGATGTTCTGTTCATCCAGCAGGACCAGCCGCAGTTCATAGTTACCGTCCGCATCGTTGATATCCACCTTCCAGGGGATGTCCTGGTCGAGGGATTGCCCGGCAGGCAGGTTGACCGGCACCTGATGGATGGAGAACATGGATAGGCCGCCGTTTTCCTTCGCGTAGCCGATCGCCAGTGAATGGTTGGCCCAGTCCGTATTGCCGGTGTTTTTGGCGTGGATGTGCAGGGTGGCGTCGCTGTTGGGTGAGACGGTCAACGGGTTGAGGGAGATGGTGAGTTCGGGCGGGGCTGGAGGAGTGAACAGGCCGCAGGCAAGGGTTATGAACGCGAGGGTAAGCAGGATGGACAGTCTCTTCATGGTTAAGCCTCCAATGGATTGATTTTCCCCGAATGATGTGGAGCAGTTTGGAACCGGTGTAGAAATCTGTTTCCCCGAGTCTATGGACCCTGTGATCAGCCGGATAAATTAATTTAATCTCGCATCTGTACTGTGGTCAATGTAACCACAACCAGATGCTCTGCATCTTGCTGGATTTCTTTTTAAGAGGAAGTTTTTTGCAAATAACCACTGTCAACACCGTAATCACCCACACTCTCGAAAAAAAGCAAACCGACACCCTGTAATTCGAAGAAGTCACGACCAAAACCACAGACACCCTGCTTGTTGATCTCTGCAAATTCGTACCGGTTGGTGTTGGCCATCCCTATAAATACATAGTCGCCGGAGCAGGGCAGGGTGTCTATAAAAAAGGTACCACATGGGATACCGGTAGTACAGGTACCGGAAAATATTACCGTGACCTGAAAAGTGAGATCGCCATTATGACTGGTTCCAGACCATGTTCCCTTTAAAGAAGAAAGATCAACTGTTTGTAAGTCAGGTTGAGTGTTCAGTGTATCGAGAAATATTTTTTTAAATCTGTCGGCTTCAGCAGTGACAGCTACTTGTATTTCCGGGCATCCGTCCTTCTCTATTGTCCGACCACTTTCTGCGCCTTCGTTTTCCACAACGCAGATGGGATATTTCTGGTATGTTGCCAGACTAATGTCAGAAAGTATTGCGGCTGATAACGGGTCCCAGAAATAATACGTGCCGGATTGAATGGAAGCCTGCATCTGATTCATAACAGAGTAAATAAATTTGGATGTGTTTGTTTTCTGGTTTTTCTCCAACTCCTGGAAAAACTCCATGGTCAGAGGTGTTTGGTTAGTTACATCCAGACTTACCAGTGTGACAGGAATCCCGGAAGCAAATACCACATTCGCCGCGTGAGGATCAATAAAGATGTTCCATTCAGCCGCGGAATTCCCGGGAACACTTCCTCCCAAATTTCCAGGTACCTGTACTGCGCCACCCATGACAAAGATTCCTGCAATTTTTTCGCCCAATTCCGGAGACGATTGAAGCGCATGCGCTACGTTAGTCAGTGGACCTAATGTTAGCAGGGTAGTTTTTTCAGCAGAAGAAAGGGTTGTTTGGGTCAACAACTGGATCGCGTCAATACCTGCTCCGGGATTGACCGAAGCTGACAGTGACTGATTTGCCAGACTGTCTACAAAATTTCGCCAGTCTTGTGGAAAGGTGTGATTCCCTTGAAGTGGTTCTTCTGGTCCGCACGCGACCGGGATGGGAACATGTTGTGCCAGAGTGATCAACCCCAGAGCATTTTTTATACCTGCATCACAGTGGGCTTCACCTGCACCTGTGACTGTTATGGCACGCACATTAATGTCGGTGCGCAGCAAGAGATAGAGGATGGCCATCCAATCATCAACGGCCATATCCGTGTCGATTATGACATCAAGGTTCAGTTTATTGACAAAACTTGTCTCTTGTGGCCTTACAGGTACCGTTGTTAACGTATAAGCAGGCTTTGAGGCCAGCTTGTACATGGGTGCGAAAACCTGCGTGGGAAAAAGAACGTGTTCAGGCATACATGTGCCTGAACACGATACCAGGCATAGTATTGCTGAACCAAGAATCAAAATGCGAAACCGGAACGAATACCTGTGGAGGTATGTTTCCATGGATTTCTCCTAAAAAGTTCAGGTGTAATTTTCTCACCTGTGACAGTTGCTGATCCGCTGACTTGACCTATTGCAGCATGTTGACTGAGATCGACTGCATGCCTATATCCGCTAATGGGTGATCCTGCTTCAGCCATAATTCCCATAATCCTTTTCCATTCGCATAATTTTCGATTTTCCACCCCAAACCGCGGAGCAAGAAAACATTTTGTCTCATAACCTCTTCTTATCTGACTTAATGATTAAATCAACCCGTCGGATACAAATAGCGATGAACGCCTGCTGTTTTATATGCGTATGTTGTGAGGAGCCTTTTATCGATGTTAGTATGGCATTTACACGCGGGAAATACAATATTCAAATTTACTCAGACATTGACGGGCCAAGCAGTAGGTCGACATGGATTATAGTAGCGCCAGCGGGTGCGTTGACTGGATCAGCGGCTGGTTCGGCACCGGTGTTGACCGGGGAATCGCGCTGGTTTTCACGTTGACCGGCCTCACCGGGTTGACAGTCTCCCTGTTTGCGATGCGCAATCGCAGTTTCCAGGTGGAGATAGAGAATTTCTGGATGTTGTGATTTTGTTAATGGGTTCATGATTTCGGATATGTAGCGGATTGAAGGTGTTTTAAAACCCTAAGAGTTTCAAAAACCCTTAGGGTTTATATTGCCGGTTGACCGGCGTCACCGGGTTGACAGTCTCCCTGTTTGCGATGCGCAATCGCAGTTTCCAGGTGGA
>CAYOKC010000129.1:6083-11142 GCA_964404415.1 uncultured Leptolinea sp.
TTTAAAACCCTAAGGGTTTCAAAAACCCTTAGGGTTTATATTGCCGGTTGACCGGCCTCACCGGGTTGACAGTCACCCTGTTTGCGATGCGCAATCGCAGTTTCCAGGTGGAGATAGAGAATTTCTGGATGTTGTGATTTTGTTAATGGGTTAATGGGTTCATGATTTCGGATATGTAGCAGATTGAAGGTGTTTTAAAACCCTAAGGGTTTCAAAAACCCTTAGGGTTTATATTGCCGGTTGACCGGTATCACCGGGTTGACAGTCACATTGTTCGCGATGCGTACCCGTAATTACCGCGTGCTGGCGGAGAATTACGAGAGGGTGTGTATTCTGGCGTAACCGATGTGACTGATGTGCTGCTTTCCAAACGGACCTGTAAGACCAGGCATGGGCATTCCACCCGCTGGAAAATATTCCAGGAAGGGATGGGCAACCATCTTACCCCGGGTGAATTTAAGCAGGTAAACGCGGAACGGGAAAAAGGTTACCTTATTTTTCCAAAAACAGGGTAATTGGTTTTAATTCCTGCATAACGGCTTGAATATCTGTGACCAGTGAATCTGAGCCGGATGACTGTTTGCCCCGTCCAACCTGACGAACAATCTGGATCTGCGGGCGCATGGCTATCGTTGATGACCAGCCGGTGCGTTTTTCAAGGATATCTTCCAACTCTGAGAGCCAGCGGTTCACGTTGACATCTTCCGCGCGGATGGGAGGCGCCAGAACGCGAACCTTCGGGTTATCGTTGACTACGGCTGACCGGCCCCACCAGTGCCATTCATATCCCTCAGCGGCATGAATCATTTCTTCGAATGCGTCCATCTCACGGCACAATTTTGGGAATATCCGTTTCCAGGAGGCGAGATATTCCAGGTTAAAGCCGAAAACCAGGGCCTTGCTCTCGTCAAAAATAGGGCCGATATAACCGCCCCATTGAATATCGTCATCACGGTTGATGTCTTTGCAGAACCAGGGGTAGGGGTCTGCTTTCAAATTTACTATATCCAGCTTCCCCAGCACTTTTGTGGCAGCATCAGTCAAAACATTAAATGTGGTCATAACCTTAGTGTATCCTAAAATGATCTGCTGGCCAGAGGGAGATGGGGACACTGGGTTGAAGGTCAACCTGTTCGGGATGCGTAACCGGAATTTCCGGGTGATGGTGGAGAAGTACGAGAGGGTGAGATTTTAAGTAGCAAGGTTACTTATTTGGAGTTTTTCCAGCAAAGTTAATTGGCAAATATGACCAGTGATGCGCTCGATTTTGAGCGCATCCTATGAACTATTTCCGGAGAGTGTTCGGAATTGGTGATTTACAAGTAAACTGTGATTTGAATCATGTCGCTTGAGATATTGGTTCAAAGAGTTCCCATTTTTCAGATATTGTATTTATCTTTCCTGTCTGATTTCCATCTGTTAACATGAGTTGAGTCTGCCTAAAATTCCCCTGTAGAACAGTAATTGCTAATTTTATTCTCCAACTTGGTTTTTGTTTTAATATAGATGTAACTATTATTTCTATATCATCAATTTCTTTTCTATCACGTAAAGCAATGCAATAGTTTATTTTTATTGTATGTAATGTTTCTTTTTTTATTGGAAAATTACCAGTATAAGAATTTAGAAGTTCGACTAAATTATGTCTTTTTGAACGCAAAGCAGAATATATAAACATCGCATATTCTGTATCTGAAGCAATGCAATCATTTGGAAACCATACTCTCCAACAATGCTGATGTAAAGCAAACCCCAAAAAATGAATATTATCTAGGGCATCATTTAGATATTTCTGAGGAACTGATATTCTTTTATTAATCTTGTAATTTGCTTTCATCTGAAAGTTTGACGGAATATTTTCAATATAATGCTGGTCAATAATTCCGTTATTATGAGTTAGTAAATTTCGCCTTAGAATTGCTTCTTGAACAATGGCTATTTTGTTATATAAATTAGGAAATTCAATACCAGTTAATTCTAAGTACTTTAGGTGATTGGGAAAATTTTTGTGGTTTTTTTTATCTCCACTTTCAGGATTTATTGTTTGCCAAATCTTGATAAGATTCCTAACTAATTCTTCTATATAACTTATGAGAATTATCAATGCACTTCTTCGTAAAAGAATCCCATTTGCAGGAGGTTGTTCCAGTGCATGTTGAAATACCTCATTAAACCTAAATGCTTTCTTAGGATTAATTGAAACCCAAGTTTGAATTTTGTGATGGATATTTTCAGTTTGAATACTTGTAAGAAATTCCCGAATATCATTATTATCTTCAAAATCAGGTTCAATTTCAGATTCATTTATTAAATCAATAAGTGAGACAAGCTCATTCTGAATATCTATTGGGTTATCCTTAATCAAATCACCAATTTCATATGAAATTTTCTTTGCTAGGTCATAATCCCATTGATCAGCAAACGTGGAAATTTGATTGCAATAAGCCCATAATGAATTCATATTAGCATTAAAACTAACCCAAATATTCCTAAACTGTTTTACTAATTCACCTGTTTCTTTTTGTTTCATATTTCCCCTTATATCTTTTCTTTCAACGCTTTTACAATCTTGAGAAAGTATGGATTATTCTTACTTAAAAAGCAATAAAAGTTTATCTCTGACAAAAAAAGATATGTTCCACCTTACGAATTAGGTTCTCTCGAAATTGAGATTGAATCATAATATTTAATCTGTTACCCTATGGTCTCCAATACTCTAAGGAGAAATTTTTCAATTCCAAATAATTCGTTACTTCATAAATTTTTTCAATTGCTATCTGCCCGTCGGCGATTCTCCAATAATTTCTCCCAATAAGCTCCGCTAACGAATGTCTGTATTTATCATTAATAATCATTTTTAGACATGGACCACAATATGATAATGCGAGGTTATACTCTTCGAAACTTGAACCATTGAATAAAACAAAAAATACTTCAAATACTGGTTTAATTGAATGAAGGTCTTTGCGTGTTGTTGTTGCAAGAAAACGTAATCCTTTTGTAATATTTTGGGGTTCTCTATTAGATTTTATTGAATCAATTTTTTGCCCCCTCATAATTAAAATATCTTTGATGGGAAGATAATTTTGGGCAATATTCATGAACTCTTCTGATTTATTTGGAATATGAAGAATTATTTCCCAAATTTCAAAACATAATGTAGATAGAAAATCCTTGTTAATTACCTTCAATATTGCATTTGTTGCCTCATTTCTGCATAGTATAAAGTCTTGTTGTGAAAAATCAGCAATGAAAAATTGAATTAATTGTTCTTGCAACCTAATATGTTCTAACTGATTTGCATAGGTGGCTACTGTTCTCATACAAGACATTGGGCCACTACTAAAATTATTTATGATTAGTTGATGGAATAATAGTCTTTCATCAACGGACGAAAACTGTAACCATTTTCCAACGAAACTTAAAGCCAAGATGTTGCTAGGACCAAATTGATCAAAATTTGAAATTACTTTTGTGAAGAATTGGTATCCCATTTCATCTGAAATAAAGCTTTGGAACTTATCTAATTCTTCAATGACAATCCTGCTATTCTCGCTATTTTCAGAAAAAGGAAGATTTTCAAAATAACAGGAAACTAAATCCTCTGTTTTTATTAACTTTTTATTATGTAACAAACTTAAAATTTCTACTTTTTCTCGAAGAGCTTTTTCTGGAAAATTTTGTGTTAATGTAATCCAATGTTTTGAATAAGAAATAATTTCGTTAATAAAAGAAGAATTTTCGACCAAAATACATAAATATTCATATGTGTTATTAAATACATTTGAATCATTTTGTTGCATAGTCAAATCTATTTTACTAATAATTGGCTTTGAAACTGATACAGTAATATATTTCTCTTTATTAAGTATTAATTTAAGAAATGACTTACTTGTTTCTAAATCTTCATAGCAATTATTAAACCCTTCTGACAATCCTGTTAACAATAATGAATTATTATCATTTTGAAACTCGCTAATAAATAAGTCCATAAATTCGAGGTATTGATCTCTCACAGATTGGTCAAGTATGATTTTCGCCGAAAAAGATTTAAGTATTTCTACAACTTCATCAGTAAAAGGCACATCAATATTTCGCCTTAAAATCATTACTAATTGTGAAAATAGGTTAATTGTTTTTTGAATATGTTCAGAATAATTATGAACAGTTTCTTTATTGCTCTCTAAATTTGCCAGTCTTGTTATAACTTCATTGATGATTTGATTGATCTTTTCTCTTTGAATATAACTTGATAAATAATTGAACTCCTGAATACAAAATTGAGTATCAACAATTTCATTTTTTCCATTAATAATTGCTTCCATCTCGGCAATGTATACTAAACCTATTTTCGAGTCATTAATATGTTCCCGTAAACAAACAAATGACTGACCGTATAATTTTCCCTGCTCATCAGAATCTATATTAATTATTGTAGCATTTTGGAAATCACCGATTACTCTTGATCCCATGTAAGGAATTATGCATGGCGAAATTAACTGATTTAATAAATCTAAGCTTTCTTCATAATGATTTATTCGAGAAACTAACCATTCAGCGAAAATATGATCGGTTTCCCCCGATTTTGAGACCTTTGATTTCAACATTACTTGAAAACCACTAAGTAGATTGTTTTGCGATATGACATCAAAATTATCAAACATGGTTTCGAAATCAGAGGTACTGGTACTTTCATCTAACTCCATTAATATGGAATAAAGGATTTTCTTTTTCTGGTCTTGGATACTCGGTGAATTACCCCATCGAAGAATATTAAAATACTCCTCAACTGTCATAAATTTAGGTGTGAGAGGCGCTGGGAAATTTCTCATAATTGTAAGAGCACTTCGTGACTTACTTTCATCATGGAATTCAGGTAGCAGGTTGCTAATTACTCGAATTCCATTTTCTTGGTTTATTCCCTTGAGTGATTTATCTACAATTCGATCAATAGTATGTTCAAAAAGGATTCTTTTTTCATTATCTTCCTCAAAAAGAAGTTCCTGCGCGTGCCGGTGAAATCGCACATATTAACCGGAGTATGTCGCACAGTGAGGAG
>CAYOKC010000130.1:0-10850 GCA_964404415.1 uncultured Leptolinea sp.
GGTAAAAGCAGATTCACCATCCACGGGTATGTGACCGGCAGACAAGGGCGGGCGCCGCCCGCCCCCCGGCATTAAACAGCCAGAGGCTCCCTTTCAGGAGCCTCTGGAACCAAAAAGGAGTAAGCCTTAATTCCGCCTGGTGACGAACTTCCTGCCGTCTTCCTTGCAGATCTTCTGCATCATCGCCCGGCCGGACATGCCCGCCGTGGGCAGCCCGCCGCCGGGTTCCACCCACTGACCCACCATATAGAAATTCTGCAAACCCGGCAGGGTGTGCGGGAATTTGCCGGTGAACATCATGCTCATATTCTCTGTTGTCAAACGCCAGCCTTCAAATGACCCCTGCCAGTTGCCGGTGTAGCGCTCGGTGGTCAAGGGTGTGGCCACATCCACCACTTCCACATCCTTTTCAAAACCGGGCAGATAGCGGTCGATCTCCGAGATGACAGTCAACGCGGCCTGTTTCTTTTCCGCGTCATAGCGTTCGGGGTCTTCCGCCAGTTGTTTCCAGTAGTCATAATGCGTGCTGAACATGGCCATCACCACGGTCTTGCCTTCCGGCGCCAGCGTGGGATCGTAGGCGTAATGTTTGACCTGCATGAACGCGCGTTCTTCGCCGGCAATCACGACCGGTTTTTCCAGCAGTTTGATATTCACGTGCGGCTGGTCTGCCATGGAGCGCTTCACCCCGAGTGAGACCATCACCAGCGGTTCAAAGATCTCGCTCTTGCGGAAGTATTCCTCCAGCAGCGGAGCGCGATATTGCCCGCCCAGCATTTTGTTCACCGTGGCAAAGCCGTCTGCCGCCGAGATGACACGGCCGCCGAGGAATTTACGTCCGTCGGTCAGCTCAACGCCCACAGCCTTACCGTTTTCCACAATGATCCGTTCCACGCGGGCGTTGTAATAAATTTCACCGCCCAGTTCGCGGTAACGTTTTTCAATGGATTTGGCGAAGGGCAGGCTGCCGCCGATCGGGTAGCCGGCATCTTTTTTGTTCTGCCAGGCCAGCGTGGAAAGCAATCCGATCATGGGGAAGTCCGGCATGTCAAACATGGTCGACCAGACTGTTTTCATGAAGGGATCTTTGAACTTTTCGGCAAACTTCGAGGTGCTCATCCTGCCGTATTTCAGAAAGGTGGGACCTACCGGCAGCATTCCAAACGCGCCTTTCACGGCCTCAAACGGGTTCTTCGGGCCGTCTATGGGCAGGTCAAAACCACCCATGCTGCGAATAGCCCCGCAGAATTCCTTGATCACCTTTTCGTCCACCGGCGCCAGTTCCAGCATGTGTTTTTCAAGCTTATCCACATCGGAATACATGTGGAAGACCCGCCCGTCGGTGTTCTGGATGCAGGTGAATTCCCCGTGGTTGACGATCTCAACGTCTTTGAGTGCGCCCAGTTCCTCCCACATGGAATGGGTGGCATACTGCGGGTTGGTGCCCACCAGCCAGTGGATACAGCCGTCAAACACATACCCTTTGCGCTGCCACGAGGTGCAAAGTCCGCCCGGCAGGGTATGCATTTCAAAGATGGTGGTGCGGTAACCATTCATCTGGCCGTAGATTCCCGCGGCCAGGCCGGCGATTCCGCCGCCAATGATCAAGATCGATTTATCTTCCATTCGTACCCCGGTGTTTGTAGTGGATTAACGTCACATTATTAATACGCCATTTCAAGATTATTGTCGCATACTTCAGGGCTAATTTTCCCTGTGACTTTTCTGCCATTAATACGATGTGACCCGGTATGACAAAACACCCGGGACGTGACGCCCGCACTACCGGCGGGATGTGCCGCGGAGATCCATGAACTTTCAAAATCCCCCTTGACAGGCTTTTGTATTTTGATTATTATCTAATTCGATGTTTGTCTAATTTGATGGTTTTATTATATAAGGATGGATCGTATGGTGACACAATACAGCGAAAAATCGCTCCTCGAAATGCTCAAAGCACTGGCCGATGACAGCCGACTCACGCTCATCCGTGTGCTGCACGAGCAGGAACACACGGTGACAGACCTCGCCGGTCTGCTCAACCTGAGCGAGCCCACCGTCTCACACCACCTGGCAAAGCTGCGCGAGAACGGGCTGGTCAACCTGCGCATGGCGGGCAACCAGCGGTTCTACCGCGTGAACGAAACCGGGCTCGAGCGCTTCAAGCGGCTGGTGAAAGACATTGAGAAGGTCAAACCCGAACCCGGGACGGTACACCCCGACCACGAATGGATCAAGGCACTGGGCTGGGACGCCGCGGATGAAAAGGTGCTGCGCGACTACACCGAAGGGAAGAAATTGACGCGTCTGCCTTCAAAACGCGGCAAGACACAGGTCATCCTGCGCTGGCTGGCCACCCTGTTTGAAGCGGGCCGCCTGTACAACGAGGCAGAAGTCAACGAGGTGATCAAGTCGGTGTACGCCGAAGATTTCGTCAGCCTGCGGCGTGACCTGATCGACATGGCCTACCTGCGCCGTGAGATGGGCGGGGGTAAATACTGGCGGAATATGGAATCTGACAAAAAATAACGAAACAGGTGCCCCTTCATGGAAGGGGCGCCTGTTTCGTGTGTGCGAAAACAGATCAGGCGAACAACAGGAGGTACGAGGATTCCATACCACCGGAACCACCGAAGAACGCCAAAACAACGCCGATCACGATGGCAATGATCCATACAGTCATCGGGGTTTTAATATCCTTCTCTTTAAAGTGGATGAGTCCCCAGATAAACGGATAGATGATGAAGATCAAACCCAGGATACCGTGCAGCAGGCCTTTCTTCTTGAACAGCATATACACCATCCAGAGGCCTGCAGCCCAACTGACAAAACCAGCGAGTCCACTCATTTGTCACACTCCTTTTTCGGATTAAATAAATATTAAAAAACAGTGTATCCCCCGCGGAGCAATGTGTCAATTCCCTGCATCATTCAGGATATCGGCCAGATGCATATTCATGTGACGGGGGTAATCGTCCACCACAAACCGCAGGGTGACGGGTTCGGCGCGGCCGATGTTGCACGGGTTGTCAAACTGCGCCTCTGTCAGCCGGTCGATCATGGCGCACATGTGCAGATTGACGGCTTCCCACAGGTTGATCAGTTCGCGCCAGTCGCGTTCGTTGTAGGCCTGCAATTCCACCCAGCGTTCCTGCTGGTACGGAGGGAAATCCAGGGCGGCATCATACCCGCCGCGCACCATGCGCTGATGGTTGTTGCAGGCTGAGTCGATCAGATGCCCCAGTATTTCCTGTTTTGACCATTCCCCCGGCGCGGTTTTATGCCGGGCGGTTTCGGGTTTGATGGATTCGAGTTTCGGTAATGCCGCGTTGACAGCCCCGCGGATGACGTCAGCAACAGGATGCATGGGAAAGGTTCCTTTCAAAAAGATGTCTTCCTATTGTAATTCCAGGTGACGCTCGATGAAAAAGTATCCCGGCCGGCCGGCGATTATTAAACGCGTAGGGGCGGGTGGCACCCGCCCGTACGAAGGTCGTGGAATGTACTGTTGGCAACACATGAATATCCGGCAGACCGGCGGTTGATACGGGCGGGAATAACGTACGCTTGCATCTACCGCGGGCTAATTCGGGTGAATACCTATGGATCAAAAATTTTCCTGCCGGCAACAAAACCCTTAGGGTCTTTGAGACCCTAAGGGTTTTAACAGCCATTCAATCAACTAATCCGTATCCCGGCAGACCAGGTAAGACCTGTCACATTCCCATGGACGTGCCCCATCCCTGCCATGCCCGGGCGGATTACTAACCCGCCCCTACAACGGATGTTTGCCACGCGATCGGACGCATCAATATGATCCCGGCGAACCGGATGTTAATGAATCCACTTCACTACTTATTTAAACCCTCGATCCAATCCGCTACCTGACCCAGGTGTTCCATCTCCACAAAATTCGCCGCCAGTTCCGGCGGCAGATCCCGGTGCTCATGGGCCCATTGCAGCCGGCTGGGCACATACGCGGCGTGACCGCCCAGTTCCAGCACAGGCAAAATATCAGACCGCATCGAATTGCCGATCATCAAAAAACGCCCGGGTTCCACATGGTGGCGTTCCAATATTTCTGCATAAATCCCGGGGGTCTTATCCGCCACCACTTCCACCGATTTGAAATACGCCTGCAAACCGGATTTCTCCAGTTTCAACCGTTGGTGCAGCAGGTCGCCTTTGGTGATCATCGTCAACGGAAATTTCGCCGAAAGCCGGCGCAGGGCGGGTTCCGCGTGATCCAACAGGTCGATCTTCCGGTCGATCATGTCACGCGCGATATCCATGATCTTTTTTAGATCCACCGCGCTGACGCGCCCGCCGGTCACATCAATGGCGTTTTCCATCAACGAATATACAAAACTGCCTACGCCGTACCCGAAATAAGGGATGTTGCGGTTTTCCACCGCGTCCAAACGTTCATCCAGGTCGGCGGGAGGCGCGTACGGTTCCAGAATGCGGTGGTAGGTCTCCCTGCCTTCCACATAGAAGGCTTCGTTTTCCCACAGGGTGTCATCGGCATCAAACGCGATCAGATCGAACATGGATTTTCTCCCCGGTATCAATAATGAGTAATTTGATTATATAACCGGAAAACACCCTTGGATCACATCCGGTATAAACTTGACCGGCTTTATCCCCGCCAACCATATTCCTGTATAATGTCTGAAGTGCCTTTCGGCATCATTCTTTTGCGCTCCATGGGATCCAGGGAACTCATATGCAGATTTCCTACTACCCGCTGGCAATATCTGAAAAAGGTTTTCTTCCCACACTGGAATTTTTGGCCCGGCTGCCGGGTGTGCGGTCAATTTGTGAAATAGGCGGCGGAGCCAACCCGGCATTGAGCCTGGATTTCATCCGGCAGCACGATCTGAAGTACTCCGTTCTGGATATCTGTAAGGAGGAATTGGACAAAGCGCCGGAGGGGTACGAGAAAATTTGCGGCGACATCACCGATAAAAATCTAACCTACCCCTGCTGCTATGACTTGATCTTCAGCCGAATGTTGGGCGAGCATGTCCAGTCGGGGCCGAGATTTCACGCGAACGTGTTCCGTATGCTTTCCGATACGGGTATTGCATTTCATTATTTCCCCACGTTATACACATTTCCGTTTGTGGTCAACTGGCTGACGCCGGAGTGGGTTTCGCGCGCCGCGCTGGATATCATCGCCCCGCGTGACAAATACCGCAAGGCCAAGTTCCGGGCATATTATGACTGGTGTTTTGGCCCCACTGAAGGGAATATCCGCCGGCTTCAAAACATCGGCTACCAGATCCAGCAATACATCGGCTTTTTTGGCCACGGGTATTACGAGGAATACGGGCCGGTGCAGTGGATCCACGAACACGAGATCAATATGCTGCTCAAACACCCCAATCCCTACCTCACCAGCTATACCTTCCTGATCCTGTCACGCAGCCGGAACGGCACAGTTCTGGCCGGCCGTGAAAATGACCTTCACGCGCTTTTGGGCGGGTGTGCCTGAAAGCCCGGTCGGTCAGCGCCAGGCCGGGTATGTTCAGCAGACAATTCCCGCTTGGTGTAAGATTAAGCATCTTCACCCTACGCGTTACTTAAGGGAGTCCGCGGGCCGGAATTTATTCGCCCTTTATTCCTTCTCCTTCCTGCCGGGTTTATAGTACTGATAATAAGAAGTGCTTCGATTACCCACGCGGGTTAACCGGCCGGGATTTTGTTTCCGGAATTTTAATATCCACTCTGTTTCATCACATGCTTCACCTGTACCTGAGGTATTCCCGCCATGACAAAACCGACGATCAAATCTCAATTCCGGTCCTCCTACCCCGAAATCAAACAGGGATTCCTTAACGACAACTCACGGTTTTTGAAGGAATTATTTCTGGCACTATCAGACCTGCTTTGTCTGGCGTTATCACTCAGCGCGGCGGTATACGTACGCTTTCTTGTTCAAGGAGAACAAGTACCATCCGCGTATCTTGACCTGGTGCCGTATCTGGTGATCGCCGCGTTGATCTTTCAGGTCACCGGCCTGTATGCCAATGGCATGTCACCGGTGCAGGAATTACAGCGTTTAACAACCGCCACCAGTGTGGTTTTCCTCGCGCTGGCCGCTCTTTCCTTCTTCCTGCGTGATGCCGATAATTACTCCCGCCTTTCATATGGCCTCGGCTGGGTGCTTGCGATTTTGATCGTCCCGCTGGGACGGGAATTTACCCGCGCCATGTTTGTTCGCACCGGCCTTTTCGGTGAACCCGTGGTGGTCATCGGGTACGGCCCCAGCGGGTATGAGATCGCCGAATACCTGGTGGACAATCCCAAATCCGGCCTGTATCCGGTTGTGGTGGTTGACCGCCGTACATCAGACCGCGGTGAACCGCCCCGCGTGCCTGTGATCCGCTCAGCGGATATCCTTGAACACCCCGAGATGATCGAAGTTTTCAAGGGCATTCAAACCGCCATTCTGGTGACCAACGAGATCAACGATGTATTCATGGATATGATCGTGGAAGAACGCGTGCTTCAATTCCGCCACCTGATCGTTATCACCAACTCGCGCTACATCAGCAGCCTGTGGATCCGCCCGTATGAGATCGGTGAAATGCTTGGCCTTGAGATCGGTCAGAATCTGCTCAGTGCCTGGCAGCGGGCTGTCAAACGCCTTATCGACCTGACGCTCATCCTGATCGCCTCGCCCTTTGTTATCCCCCTGTTCATGTTCATCGCGCTGCTCATCGTCATCGACTCCCCCGGCAAGGTCTTTTACCACCAGAAACGCCTGGGGCAGAAGAACCGTTATTTCAAGATGTGGAAATTCCGCACCATGCATCCTGACGCTGACGAAAAGCTGAAATCGTACCTTGACGCCAATCCCGACCTGAAAGCGGAATGGGACGCCACCCATAAACTGAAAAAAGATCCGCGCATCACCCGTGTGGGCCGCTTCCTGCGCAAATTCAGCCTCGATGAGTTCCCGCAGTTGATCAATGTGGTCAAAGGTGAAATGAGCCTGGTGGGACCGCGCCCGATCGTGCAGGATGAGGTGCAGTTCTACGGCAAGTTGTACCCCATGTACTGCGAAGTTCTTCCCGGCATGACCGGCCTGTGGCAGATCTCCGGGCGTAGTGACACTTCTTATGTGTCGCGCGTACACCTTGACGAATACTACGTGCGTAACTGGTCCATCTGGCTCGATTATTTCATCATGACCCGCACCGGGCTGGTGGTGGTGCTTGGCAAGGGCTCGTATTAATGGGGCGGAAGATCGCCTATATCATGTCGCGGTTTCCGCACCTGCCGGAAACCTTCATCATGCGCGAAATGACGGAGATCGCGGCCCGCGGGGAGGATGTTCTGCTCTACCCGCTGATCTTTCAGAATGATCCTGTCGTCCACCCCGAAGCCGCCGCCTGGATTCCAAAAGCCCACGCCGAGCCGTACCTTTCAGGGCGGATTCTCGCTTCAAACCTGGCCGTCTTTCTACGAAAACCGCTCACTTATCTGCGGCTTGTGTTTCAGATCATCTTCGAAAACCTGACCAACCCCAATTTCCTCGTGCGCGGGTTGCTGCTCTTCCCCAAGATCGTGCATTTCGCGCGGCAAATGCGGGCAGAGGGGGTTGACCGTATCCACGCGCACTACGCCTCACACCCCGCGCTGGCTGCCTGGGTGATACACGAACTTACCGGCCTCCCCTACAGTGTGACGGTCCACGCCCACGATATTTACGCCCGCACCAGCATGCTCAAAACCAAAATGCGCGGGACGGAGTTTATTGTGGCCATTTCGGAATTCAACCGCGAATTCCTATTAACGGTAGTGGGTGACGAATCCCTGCGCTCAAAGATCCGGGTGATCCATTGCGGGATCGACCCGTCAAAATACCGGCCTGTTGAATCACCTATGCGCAAGGGAGATCCCCTTGAGATCATCAGCGTGGGCAGCCTGAAGCCCATCAAAGGGCAGCGGTTCCTGGTGGAAGCCTGCCGTATCCTGCGCGGCCGGGGCATTCCCTTCCATTGCACCATCGTGGGAGACGGCCCCGAAATGCCTGATGTTCGCCGCCGGGTGGAAACCTACGCCCTCACCGGCCAGGTCAGCCTCGCCGGTTCGAAAGACGAAGAACAGGTCAGCCAAATGCTGCCGCTGGCCAACTGTTACGTGCAGCCCAGCCTGGCCGAAGGCCTGCCGGTGGCGGTGATGGAAGCCCTGTGCTGCGGCCTGCCGGTGGTAGCCACGGCGTATGCCGGCCTCGCCTCGGGGCCGGATGCCTCCGCGTCGATCCGCCCGGAAGAAGCCGGGCTGTTGATCAGCGGGCTATCGGAAATCTACCGTGACACACCCCACGCGGCCGATACCGCGCTGGAGCTTTCACGCAAGGTCACCTGCCGTGCCGGCATCTTTGAACTGATCACCCCGGGCGAAACCGGCCTGCTGGCCAGGCCGGCCGACCCGGAATCGCTGGCCGATGCCCTTGAAGCTCTATATAACGACCCCGAAAAAGCGCAACGCATGGCGGCAGCCGGCCGTCAACGGGTATTACAATCGTTTGACCTGCGTCAAAACGCGGATGAAATCCTTCTACTATTCCAATAAAACTGACGTTAAATTTGCGTATGGAAAGTAAAAGATTCATGCGAAATTAATTTTTTGCAAGTTATTTATGTCCTGAAATAAACATGATACAAAAGTAACATTTACCTGATTTTTGTTTGAATTGCGTTAAGAGTAGCGTATAATTATTAAATAAGCTCGTTCCCTTTTAGATGTACAAGTGAATAGTGGAGTAATAATGGAGATTCGCTTATACCTACAGATTTTAAAACGTGGGTGGTGGATCATCGCGATGACGGTTCTTGCAGCATTAAACACATCTCTGCTGATCTCCTATCTAACAAAACCCGTTTATGAAGCCAAATCAAGGTTCGTTGTCAGCCCCAATGCCGGAGCTTATCAAACCTCGTACGACATCACTTCAAGCATGGATACGCTTGACAGGCGTTCAATTATTAACACCTACAAAGAACTACTGGTAAGCAGCACTGTTTACAACACTCATCCGGATATTGTAAAAATCCCCGCGGAAGATTTTGCCAAAGAATACACCATCTCCGCGGTGGTCATCCCCGACACCAATATCCTCGAACTGACCGTTGACGGGTCTGACCCGCAAAAGATCACCACCATTGCCACAGCCATCGGCGAGTCGGCGCTGGAATACACTAACAAACTGTATCCGATATATAACTTCGCCATTCTGGTTCCCCCCGCCCTGCCAACCGATCCCATCAGACCGAAACCGGTTCAAAACGCCGGCTTTGCCCTGATCATCGGTACCATCCTTGGCGCGGGTCTGGCGCTGCTCAGAGACCAGCTGCAAAACTCACTGGACTCCTTGCGGACCCGCTCATCGATCGACAACGTCACAACGGCGTTCACCCGGAACCATTTTGAACGCCTGCTAAACCAGCAGGTGGTCAACAAACCCGATGAAGTACTTTCACTGGGGTTGATCAACTTCCGCGGATTGGAAGAAGTGGCCGATGTATTGCCGCCTTCCATTTTTAATAAAGTCCTGCGGCAGCAAGCCCAGACCTTGATCGAAGAATTGCGCAGTAATGACGTGGTGGGGAAATGGGATAAAACCCAGCTTTCCGTGCTCCTGCCCTCAACACCGGGTACGGCAGCGGAAAATACCATGAAACGCATCCAGGGCCTGCTGGCCCGGCCGATAAGCCTGGATGGCATCAGCGACACCATGCTTCACCCGGATCCGTGCATTGGCATTACGGAAAAGAAACCCGGCGATTCAGATGGTGAGGCATTGATCGAATACGCGGAAAACGCGATGCTTAAAGCTTCTGTGATGAACGGGGCCAGTGTAATGTTCATTCGGAAGAACGGCAACCATCATGAGATCGCGGAACTAAAAACGAAAAAATAGAGGCAGCCGGTCTGATCACTCACATTTTCCCCGCGGTACCGGCTCTCATGTTGTAATTACAATTCATCGTTTTGTATCTTCGAATTTCTTGAAGTGGAATTCGCATGGCTGTTGTGAAAGGAAGTACGCAATGAAAAAAGTATTCTATTTCCTTACGAGTTTGAGCCTGTTGATCGCGGCCCTGGGAACAGGATTTCAGCCGGGGTACGCGCAGGCCGCGACCGGAACACCTGCCTCCACGATTTCCCCGCTGATCAAAACCCCCGTCACCACCCCGACGGCTGCAGGCGGAGCGCTGGCCTCTGCCGATAAAAACACGTTCACATTCAAAGAACTGGGTTACCAGGAAAAATTGCTGGTTGGTCCCTTTTCCACCACATCGATCCGCTATAGCATTCCAGCCAACTGGGAACTGGTGCCGGGCGGCCGTATTTCATTGCGTTTTGCGTTGACGGTTAGCAGCTCGGACAAGTCCACCTATTCCATGGACCGGATCCACGGCACTTTGCTGGTGATGATGAACAACAAGACTATTCAAACCATCTTCCTCGACAAGGTGGGTGAATACAATCTGGATATCCCCGTCAATGACCTTGAAGCTCTGGTTCCGTTGAATCCCAACGGAGAGCATGAAGTTCGTCTGCTGCTGGATTCCAGCATCAGCTGCAATTACGGTGACATTCAAACGACGGTTCTGCTCAATCCGGCATCGAACCTCACGTTCGAACACCAGGAGACATCCCCCGCGATCGATCTTGCCTACTTCCCGAAACCGATCTACCAACCCAATTCCATTTTCGCCAGTGAAGTGATGGTCGTTTTACCCGACAATCCCTCCGCTGACGACCTGCAATCTGCCATGAACCTGATCGCCGGTCTGGGCTCGCAATCCGAAGCCAAACTGGTACTCTCTGTA
>CAYOKC010000131.1:0-10688 GCA_964404415.1 uncultured Leptolinea sp.
GGGCGGGAACGCGTTTGCATGGTAGGGTGCAATACATCTGGGGCTGAGATAAAGGTATTTCTATGCATCTGACCGAACCGCTCAAATTCCGCGTTCTCCAGCCCGGGAATCATTCGGAAAATCCGTTTTTGCTCCGCGTATGTCAGATTGGTTTGAAAGCCGACCATGTTATACAGGGTAGCAGAGAGATTATCCTGCCGCAATTGCAGAACCGCGTACGGTTTTTCTTCCTTATGGGGATTCCTCAATCCTATCGGGCGCATGGGGCCAAAACACAGCGTGCGAGTACCCCGGCGGGCGATTTCTTCAATTGGCAGGCAGCCTTCAAAAAATTTTCCCTTGCCGACTTTAACACCCTGTTGGATACCGGTTTCATCACCGGTAAGATGTATCCGTTCAGCATTGACCAACTCGTTAACGAACCGGTCAAATTCATTCCGGTCCAACGGGCAATTAACGTAGTCAGCGGTTTCATTCTTTTCCCAGGCAAAACGGGAAGCGGAAAACGCGACAGACATATCGATTGATTCTTTCCGGATGATCGGCGAGAGGGCGTCAAAAAAGAACAGGTTCTCTTTCCCTGTAAAAGCGGCTATGCTTGTGGCCAGAGTGGGTGACGTTAACGGGCCGGAGGCGATGATAACCGGTCCATCCGGAATCTGATCGATCTCATTTCTAATGATTTTTACCCGAGGGTGGTTACTCAGCGCTTCTTCAATTCCTTTTGAGAACGCCAACCGGTCAACCGACAGGGAACTGCCGGATGGCACAGCGGAAGCCCGCGCGATCTTTAACAGCAAAGAATTGCATCGCGACAACTCATCCATCAACAAACCAGACGCGCGGTCGGGCAGCAGGGAACCAAGGGAATTGGAGCAAACCAGTTCAGCAAGCCCGTCGGTTTTATGGGCCGGGGTAGTGACATGCGGACGCATTTCGTATAGCGACACATTAATACCGCGTTCCGCCGCCTGATAAGCGGCTTCACAGCCGGCAAGTCCGCCGCCAATGATAGTCAGTTTAGAGTTCATTCTTTTTTCCAATCAGCCTTGATTTTACCTGAAACAGTCTGGCACATAACTTGCACTTATTCCAGTATACGGATATACTGATCGGAAGGTTAGGGAAGCTATGTTTCAAACTCACCAACAATCTCTTCGACCATTAACCACCGCCCATCTGGCTCAAACAATGACGTTGTTAAGCCTGACAGCGGATGAACTTAGAGAACAAATTGAATCTGAACTCGCGTCAAACCCGGCTTTAGAGTTAATTGAAGAGCGCCGGTGCCCGACATGTCACCGGTTGCTTGCTCCGCACGGAATGTGCCCTACATGCAGCTCGCCAAAATCTGACGCGATTGAAGAGCCGATTGTATTTGTTTCACCGCGTGAAGATTTTAACTTCAGTTCGGGCGTAAGCAGTGAAGATATGCCGGAAGATAATTATTCTTCCACAACGGAAGATCTGCCGACGTTCGTTTTACGTCAGATCGCTTCTGAGTTGGATGGATCTGAGCGGGCCATTGCCGCTTATTTTCTCACGCATTTGGATGATGATGGATTGCTGTCAATTCCGTTGGTAGAAATTGCCCGTTATTTTCATGTGCCGCTTTCGAAAGTCGAAGGGATACAGAAGAAGATCCAGCATGCTGAGCCGTATGGTGTTGGCTCATGCTCTCCGCAAGAAGCGTTGCTGGTCCAATTGGATCTGCTAGGCGAATCGCACGAAATCCCGGTTTTGGCGCGTCCAATGATCGAAAAGGAAATGGGTCTGCTTTCCCGTCATCAGTATGCCGAATTGGCACGGGCATTCAAGGTAAGCCTGCGCACGGTTCATCAGGCTGTGGCTTTTATCAGCGAAAACCTGAACCCGTTCCCTGCGCGCTCCCACTGGGGTGACGTACGTCAATCTACCGAAACGCCGCCACAGGTTTATCACCGGCCGGACATTCTGATTTCCTATCTCAATGATGACCAGACAAAACCGTTGATGATCGAGATCATCATGCCTTTGAATGGCACACTTCGGGTCAACCCGATGTTCCGTTCAGCCATCCATGAGGCTGACCAGGAAAAGAAGGATGACTGGAAAAACGATCTGGAACGCGCGTCGTTGTTTGTCAAATGCCTGCAGCAGCGTAACCATACCATTACCCGGTTGATGCAGCGCGTCGCCGGATTGCAACGGAATTTTATTTGCCACGGCGAAAAGTATCTGAAACCGGTCACTCGGGCGTCACTCTCTGTTGAACTGGGCGTGCACGAATCGACTATTTCGCGGGCTGTAGCGAACAAAGCTGTCCAATTACCCAATGGCCGTATCGTCCCCCTGGCGATGTTCTTTGACCGTTCCCTGAATGTCCGTAAAGTCCTGAAAGAGATCATTGAAAAAGAAGGCCGTTCGCTGAGCGATACGGAAATTGCTGAACTGCTTTCAGAACAGGGGTATCAGGTAGCGCGCCGGACTGTTGCAAAATACCGTGCCATGGAAGGCATACTTCCGGCACACTTGAGGAGACCCGCGCCCGGAGTTTGATGAGCGAACCCTTACAGAACAGTACGCTAAATTCATCCATCAACCGACCGAGAATTCCTGGTGTTCAAGAGTTTACCTACCTTTTGAACGCCTTTAATGAAGCGGCGGTTGTTTTGGATTTAAGAACTCTGTACATTTACCAGTCCAATCCCGCGTTTATCCAACTGACCGCCTACTCGCAAATTGAGTTGGCTGGTTTGACGATCGTGGATGTACTGCCGGATTTCTCACAGGAATTTTTCCAATCCGGCGAACCGTTGACAGCCAACCTGTCGCGCCGGAAACGGAACCCGATCCCGGTGATCGTTCAGGGAACGCTGCTTAATGCCGAACAGACCTGGGGATTGTTGACTTTCATACCGGAAGCAAAGCACGCCGAATCACAGGGCGCGTGGCAATCGGATATGTTTTCGGGGTTTATGGAACTGGCGACGATCCGCGAAGAACCCACGCTTGAAAAATCATTATTAAAGGGTTTTGAAATTGCCCGGTTGATGACCAGGGCAAAGAAAATTTGTATTTATAAAGCGGACGGGCAGCAGCCGCGGTTGATCCGCATATCTTTTGACAAGCAATCCGAGATATTTCCCGAAATTCTACCGTCTACCGATCTGGTACAACTGTCTTCGCCCACTATGTGGATTCCAGGAAGGAAGGTAGTGGCGGAAGTTCAACGATCCGCATTGGTCGGAAATTTGAGTTTCGTGGCCACCACGCCACTGGGGCAACGCAACGCGTTGTTCGGCTTGTTGGTCGTTGGTGATCAGGAACTGCAACCAACCGACCGGATGGAAAACATCCTGAAAGTGCTTTCAGCTCATCTTACAGCCGCGTTGCAGCATTTCATTTTGATCGACAATCTACGTAAAGAAGCCCAGGCGCAGAAACTGACGGCTGATGTGCGCGGAACCGTCTTTGAACACAGCCAGGAAGGCATTTTGTTCATATCGCCAGACCTGCACATTATTGAGATCAATCCGGCGGCTGAATGGATGCTGCAATATGCTGCCTGGGAGGTGAAGAACCAGCCGGCTGCCAATGTTGTCATCGGACCTGACAGAATGATGACGGTACTGGAATCCTGCCTGCAGGGTATTCCAACCCACAATATGGGCAACGTTTCCGTCCACCGGCGGAACGGTCAATCATTCCCGGCGCATATCCAGGTAGTCCCGGTAATGAAAGACAGGGAAGTCCTTGGGATCGTCATGTTCATCCGGGATGTAAGCGAACATGAGCAAATCCGATTGCGCAGCCAACAGTTGGAACAACGCGCCATACTGGGTGAATTCACGGCCATCTTTGCGCATGAAGTGCGGAATCCGATCAATAATATTTCCACAGGTCTTCAACTGGTTACAGCGAGGCTTCCAAAGGAAGACGTCAATGTTGACGTGCTCAGCCGCATGCTGGGGGATTGCACCCGCCTGGACCACTTAATGGAATCCATTCTTGCATTTTCCAAACCGACTGAATTGAAACTTGAAAAGATCGACCTTGACCAGTTCCTTCACCGGTTAATTGACCGCTGGCGTCCACGTCTGGCGAGGGTGAATGTACAGCCTTTTATTTCCGCCGCGAAGAACCTGCCTGCCATTAATGGAGACCCGCGCGCGCTTGAACAGGTATTTACCAACCTGATCTCCAACGCGATCGATGCGATGAGCCAGAACGGTGGAACCCTGGCTATTCATGTCAATCCGGATCATACACTGCCAAACCGGCCGCAGGTGGAAGTCACCGTATCGGATAACGGTCCTGGAATTCCGGATGAATTAAGTGAACGTATGTTTGAGCCTTTTGTGACATCAAAACCCCATGGTACCGGCCTTGGGTTGGCTATTACGAAACGAATTGTCACTGCCCATCAGGGAAATATCACGGTAAAATCCTTCCCGGGGGGAACTATATTCCACGTTTATTTGCCAGCTTGCAGCGGAGAGTGATATGAGCACAAATGTATTGATCGTAGATGACGAAGAGAATGCGAGAAGAAATATTGGTGAATACCTGACGGCGAAGGGATATGAAGTGACCGGTGCCGGCACGCTCAAGGAAGCCCGCGATCTGATCAACACCGGAGTGGGTGATGTCATCCTGCTGGATGTTCAACTTCCTGATGGCTATGGCCCAAATTTGCTATATGAGGTGAATTCCCTTCCAGCCCGTCCGCCAATCATTGTGATCACCGGCTACGGCGATATCGAAATGGCCGTGGACGTAATGAAAAACGGCGCGCATGATTTTCTCACCAAACCGATCAATATGCAGCATCTGGAACAATCCATTGAACGCGCGCAGGAAATCGTTGCCATGCGGCGGGAACTGGCGTATTTACGTGAAAAACAATCCAACATCAATTTTGTTGTTGGTAAAAGCGAGAAGATGAAAACCGTTATCGAGCACGCGTTACGTGCCGCTCAGGCATCCGTCTCGGTATTGATCACCGGTGAAACCGGTACGGGCAAAGAGGTTCTGGCGCAATTCATCCATAAGACAGGACCGAGGTCGTCGAAACAATTTGTGGCCATTAACTGCGCGGCTATTCAGCCGACAGTGCTGGAATCCGAGCTGTTCGGCCATGAAAAAGGCGCGTTTACAGGGGCTGATGTTCGAAAACACGGTCTTATGGAAATCGCTGACAGTGGTGTTTTATTCCTTGATGAAATCTCCAAAATGCCCCTCGAAATGCAATCAAAACTTTTGCGCGCAGTAGAAGAAAAATCCATTCGACGGGTTGGCGGAACCAGTACCAATAAGATCGATATCCAGATCGTCTCAGCATCTAACCGTGACCTGAAAAAAATGATGAGTGACGGCGATTTCCGCGAAGATCTATACTACAGGCTGAAGGTGGTTGACCTTGAATTGCCGCCGCTTCGGGAACGCAAGGAAGATATTCCGGAACTGGTGGGTTTTTTCATGCGCGAACAAAACGCGCGGCAGGGTTTGAATATTTCGGATATTTCGCCACGCGCTTTACAGGCGTTGACAGCGTATGACTGGCCTGGCAACATCCGCGAGCTGAATCACGTCATAGAGCGGGCCATGTTGTTCTGTGATGACCCGGTTTTGGAAATTAATCACCTTCCTTCTGACGTAACACGAGCGAAATAAAACCTGTGGCATATAAATTGCAACAACCTCTTGAGAAAGGTTTCAGGAGGTTGTTTTATGTCGATCTTCTCTGTCACAGATATTTTTATGGGAATGTCCGTTTTCCTTTTCATAACGGGAATTTTTGCCATCGCCTCCGGGATCTTTATCCTGGTAGCCAAAGTGGCAGGTGGTGATCTGCGCACTATTGCCCGCCAGACCACCGCGTTGGCTCAGAAGGGGTTGACAGAGGAAATCAGCGGGCTGGTGGGTAACGCCACGGCTTTGATCGCGGCTGTCAATGACCTTGTGAAAACAACATCGGGAATTGGAATTTTCCTGATCCTGGTGGGGATTGTGGCCATCGGGTGCGCCATGGCCATCCTTTCGATGGTGAAATAAGTGATGGATCATCCGGAGATGATTATGCAACCTGCAGATATAGTATCAACGATCAACAGGTTATTTCGTGAAACAGAATCCATTCTTCTGATCTCGGCGCTTCGTCAGGATGAACTGGTATGGAATGCTATCCAGGATTCTGCGTTGGCCGTTCTGTTGACGGAAAGTGGAAAAGGCAAGGTTTCTGAATGGACCCCGGCGGCAATTTTTTGTAAAGCGTCAACGCTGCCAGGTCAGGAAGACTTGAAGAACTTGAGCCTTGGTATTGAAGCACTGGACCGGCAAAAGGCCATTCAAAATTATGAAACAATTTGCCGTGGCGGGAAAGAAGCGACTTCGCTGGAAGAGGCTGGATATGCGGCTCTCGCGTTGCGGGAACGCCGGAAACTGATCAAAAGCTGGGAGAACCTGAGCGAAGAAATCGTTCAGAATTCTTCGCTTTCAGATAATGATATTTTGCGTAGGTGGAAAACAATTATTGCCATTCTTTCCGGAATGGTTGCCGATGAAGAGGCGCTGTTCGGTGAAATATTGAGCGTTCGGGGAAAGCTCGGGCGTGAGCTTGTGAGCCATGCGCTCCTGGCAAATCCGTTGACGGTTAAAGAACGGATCAACCTGCTTTCCAGTTTGATGATCAATATTGATCTTTCTGCTCAGATCGACTGGCTACAATCTTTTGCCCTCAGGGGTGAAGTTGCTTTAAGCCAGCAACTGGCCAGGCTGATCATTGCGAATACCGCCACGGGTTTCATGAATGGTTTTCTGTCCACCGAGCTTTCGGCGCTTGATCTTCCACAGGTAGCCGCCAAGGTAGTGCGGTTGCAGCAGACGGCCACGTTGTACCAGTTGGCTGGTAAGGAGATCGAGGCCAACCGGTATCTTAACTCGGCGGCGGATACATTGTCTTACCTCAACACTGGTATTAAACTCCAACAGGCTGGGATTCAGAACGTCATCCCGTCCAGTGAAGATCTGCCGTCTTCTGTGGATGCTGATGGCGGCGACGTCAATGATGCTACAGGTCTTCAGGGAGAACTTCTCCTGGCTGCCGCGACGGGTACCGGAAAAGCTGCTCCAAAAGGATTAAGCGGATCCTTCGGGCAAACCTTCCAGAAGCTCCGAGAAGCCGTCAGGCTCGCTTCTGCCGGTGACGTAGAGCGCGCGCGTGAGCTCGCGGGGCCGGCTATTGAAGCTTTCATTCGGTTTATCTCCAATTCACGGGATGATTACAGCCCGAAATTCCTCATCAACTGGGCGCCGGAAGAATTCATCGACCTGTTGATCAACATGAATTATCTGAAAGAAGCTGCCCAGGCAGCGGAATGGTTCCTCCGGTATCAGCCGACAAACGCGCGGCTTCTGGGGTTGCTGGGAGATCTCTTCCGCATGAGCGCCCAACCGGAACGGGCCGCAAAGAACCTTTCACTGGCTGTTTCGCTGGCGCCTTCAAGCACCGATAACCGGCGTCTACTTGCCAATCTGCATGAGACCAATGGCAAGTATCTTGACGCCGTAGAGGAATGGAAGAAAATCGTTGACCTTACGGAAGAACCATCCGTTGACGACCAGATTAACCTCGCCAAAGCCGCGTACCAGGCCGGAGATTTTAAAACGGCTTATGAAACATGCAAGATCGTTGTTGAAAAAGATCCCTTCAATGGGATTGCATGCTGCTATTTCGGTGAAGCAGCCAGTGCTCTGGGAGACATGGAAACCGCCAACGAACAACTTCAGAAAGCCACTTTGCTGGCTCCTGACTTTACTGACGGCTGGTTAGCGCTTTCACGCCACCAGAAGAAAACCGGCGAATTGCAGAAAGCCTACGAAACCCTGCGGGCCGCTTCGTTCTCGTTGCCCGATTCCTCTGAAATCAACCTGGAACTTGCCCTGTTGAGTATGGAAACCGGACGGCCGTCAGAAGCGTTGCCGCATTTGCGGCTGGCTGCCGGTTTGCAGCCAGAAAACCTGGAAGTCGCATCCATGCTGACCAACGCGTTATTAACCCTGGGGCATAAGGACGAGGCGATTGAATTGTTATCATCCATCAGAAAACGCTGGCCGGAAGAAGTAAGCCTGGCGCGTACGCATGGATTGCTGCTGCAGGAAGCGGGAAAATACGGCCACGCCGTTGACGCGCTCAAGATCCCTGTACGGAAAGATTCTGCCGATGAACAGGCTGTCATCAATTTGTGCCTCGCTCAGTTGGAATCAAAACTCGAATCGCTGGTTGTAGAAGGAAAGTCCCAGCCGAACACCAATCTGGCCGAAACTGCCCAGATCATCTCAACATTACTTTCAAAGAAACAGGACTCGCTTCCCGGGCATCTTATCCTTGGTGCTCTGCAATTTGCCATGGGAAATCTAGACGACGCGTTTGATGAGTTCAAAGCTGCCGTTGACCTGGCCGCATCAAGTGACAATGAAAATATGTGGATCGCTCAGGGTGGACTGGGGCGGACTGCTCTGGCATTGAACCGGCCTGAAGTTGCCCTTGCCGTGCTTGATGAAGCCGCTTCGAAAAACCCAAAAAACCTGACGCTGCAACACATGCTGGTGCCAGCATACATGAAAGCCAATCTTACTCAGGAAGCGTTGATCACTGCCCAGCACGCGGTCGATATGGCGCCGGAAGATGTGGACAACCTGGTCTGGTACGCCCAGACGATGCTTGATACCGGAAACAAAGACGAGGCTATTAAGACAATACGCCGGGCATCTGATGGATTGAACGGAGACGCGCAGAGTCTTATCAGCCTGGCCGCTCTGGGATTGGAACTCGAAGAAGCTCCTGTAGCCCGCAAAGCGCTTCTGGAGTTGAGTACCCTGTCCGGTGTAAGTTCCAATGATCTCGCCCGCGCGGCAGGAATTCAGATGATCCTGGGCGATTACTCCTCCGCGGGTGATAACCTATCGCAGGCGATCAAACAATCCAATCCTCCTGATCCCCGCTGGTTCTTTGAGTTGGCCAGCCTTCAGAAAGGTATGGGCGATTCAGGAACAGCCCACGAAACTGTCAAACAGGCGATTTCCTCCGATCCGATCGCGGTGGAAAGCTGGTTGCTGCAGGCTGATCTGTTTGAAGAGCAGGGGCGTCACCAGAGCGCCATTGAAAGCCTTGAAAAGGCATTATCCCTTACCGGTGAACGCCGAGCTGCCGAATCGCCTGTTGATGCCGAAGTCAATCCACTGTTTTCAAAATACCGCGGGATCTCATTCGCTGAAATCCAATCGCGGTTCTCACAGATAATGTACAAAATGGGCAATCTTACCAGCGCGTTGGTTCACGCGGAACAGGCACTGGAAAGCGAGCCGTTCAATCTTAACTTCAGGCTGCTGGCAGCCCGGCTGGCTGAAGCATTGCTGCTAACAGAACGCGCGGCTTCAATTGCTGAAATACCCGACGAACAGAAGGAATCTCTACTTAGCGAAATCGCGCTGCCTCATGAAGCTGAAGCGGCCGCGGAATTGTTGTCGATCAAAACGTCAAAACTGCTATCAGAGCAAAAAGTGGATGAAGCCGACGCTTTGTTCCAGAATATCGTCAGGTTGGTTCCATCCGGGTTTTCGAAAGATAACATTGAGATCCAATTAGCCGGAGTTCGGGGTACCGGATTTGAAAAAGCCGAATCCATTGACTCCCACCTGGTACACCAGTTATTAAACTCCAAAAAGAGCAAAGGTGTTGTGTCTTTGAGTGGTGTTTTGATCGCGGCACTCGACGCGGCTCTGGCCGTCGAACGGTGGGACCTGGCGCTCAAGCTGGCCAATCAAATCCTGGCTGACCACCCATTGGAACCGGCCGCTCACCTTGCGTATGCCCGAACCATAGTGCGTTGCGGAGAGGAATACCTGTTGCGCAAGGAACTGGGTATTCAACGGCATTTACCTGCCGCAGTAGTCTTTGATAAAACTCAGCAGGATAAATTCGAAGTGGAAATCGTTGCCGCCTCCAAGCAAACCAATTCTCCCGAAGTAGCCCGCTGGCAAAAGCGCGGATTGCTGATATTTGGCGGAAAAACCGCTCCTGAGAAGATCAATCCCGCTGAGTTGGTAGATTGTGGTGATCAGGCCGCGTACCTGCAGGCTTTGCGGTATGCCGGCAAATCAGAAGAAGTAATTTTGACGGGAGAAAAGTTCCCTGAATCCACAGCCGTGCTTCGTCAGATGGCATTGGCTTACGGTGAACAAAATCCACGGTTGGGGTTGGATCTCGCCCAGCACGCTGTTGAGACATCATCGCGGTCGCCCATTGGTTTCGCCATCGGCGCAAAATTGGCAGATTTGTGCGGAGAAAATGGGCTGGCAGTCGATTTCTTGAATGAAGCTCTGGAATACTATCCGGACGAGCCCGCCTGGCGCTCTTGGCTTTCAAACCTGCTGGCAGGTCAAAAAGATTATGATAATGCCGCTTTCCATATGGAAGAAGCGATCAGCCTCCAACCGGATTCGCCCACAAACTGGGAGTCGCTCGGAAAACTGTACATCCGCACCAGGCAGAACAATCAAGCGATACACGCTTTCACCAAAGCCGTGGAATTGAATCCGCAGAATCCGGATACGCTGTTGGCACTGGCGACCTCGTACCGGGCAGCGGGTGACATTGACGAGGCGTTGGATTGTATCGAAAAGGCGATCGATCTGGATGTCAAACC
>CAYOKC010000132.1:0-10319 GCA_964404415.1 uncultured Leptolinea sp.
CCACCACTACCAAAACCTAAACCGCCTAAACCAGCAGAAGAAGATGAAGGCAACATCAAAAATACCTGAAAGAGATATTCGGCATAAGAAATTGTTTGCGCGCAAACATTCCAGAACCTTACCATCACGATAATTTTTACGATTGTGGATGAAAATACCCGTCCCGGAAAATGACAACCTACCACGATTCGGAATGGCTTTTCCGTATACCGTGACGTCGTAAGTTAGGGTATTGCACATCACGGTTGACATCCGTGAGGTCGTAGGTTCGAGCCCTATTCCGCCCACAAGAAATCAAAACAAAATCACCTTCAGGTGATTTTTTGTTTTCCTATTCCGGAACAAAATCTAGCATTTTTCCGTCCATTAATTGCGTTATACAATTAACCTGTGAAACGCAGGTACCAGAAAAGAGGGTGTGCCATGACGGGAAAATTTCGGAAATTATATGATCGCGCCAGTTTGCTGATTTCAATCTTGTTACTGCTGACTATCTTGTGTTCCGGTTGTAACCTGCCTGACCTGCCACCCCAACCGACATCCGTCAGCCAACCGACAATTGGAGATCAAAATACACCTGTAACAACCGGAGAAAAAACTGCCATGCCCGATGTGAGTGACGAACAACCCATGTCATTGGAAGAAGGTCAGCAGCAATCTTCTGAAGTTGTTCCTGTTGCGGCCTCTACCGGAGAGCCCCTTTCTGAAGCTGATCTGAAAAAAATCCTTGCCCGGCTTCCGGCACTTCCGCCGGCCGCGGAAAAACAATCCGATTTCAAACTGGCACAGGATCTCCTCCCTCCTCCCCGTACGGGAGAAACGGTTCAACAAGCTTTCCCGCCTGTTGCCGAAGCTCAGCCGCCGGAAGCTTCATTAGCAGGACCACTTGAGGTAGTGCGGTTTTCACCCGAAGGTGAAATACCCGTTGCGCCATTTATCAGTATTACATTCAACCAACCGATGGTGCCCGTAACAACCCTCAAAGACCTGGGCATGCTAGATGTGCCGGTGAAGGTCGTACCCGAACTCACCGGCACCTGGCGCTGGCTTGGCACGAAAACATTGACATTTAATTATGATTCCGGGTTAATTGACCGGCTGCCGAAATCAACCCAGTACACAGTGACCGTTCCTGCAGGCACCAGGTCACAATCCGGTGGGACCCTTGAATCAGCCGTTGAATGGACGTTTACCACTCCTCCGGTAAAGATCACGTCTAAATACCCAGAAGGGATCAGCCAGCCTCAAAATCCCCTGGTCTACGTGGCGTTTGACCAGCGTGTCGATCCTGCCGCCATTCTCAAAGTGACAAACCTGACGGCCGGCGGCAATCCTGTGGGTATCCGGCTCTCAACCGAGGCGGATTGGAAGAATAATCCGGTAATTTCCGCCCGGGTCAAGAATTCTCTGGAAGGCCGTTGGATCGTATTTCAACCGGAAAAGAACCTGCCGCTGGATACAACAATTTCGGTTTCGGTCGGCCCGAATACGCCCTCCGCAGAAGGACCGTTGACCTCCAGTGAGGTTCAAACCTTCTCATTCCGCACGTACGCGCCTCTGAAGGTGGAAGAACACGGCTGCTCGTGGGGTGATAATGAATGCCGTCCATTTACACCATTCTATATCCGGTTCAATAACTCATTGGACGCGAAACTCTTCACGCAGGACATGATCAAGATCAAACCGGAGATTCCCGGCGTCACCACAAATGTGACCGGCAACTCTCTCTCCATTCAAGGTGAAACGAAGGGCCGCACGACGTATACCGTAACTCTGGATGCCGGCATTCAGGATGTGTTTGGTCAAAAGTTGGGAAAGTCTCAAAACCTGACGTTTAAAGTAGGTTCTGCAGAGAAGATGCTGGTCAATTCCAGACAGAATTTCGTGACCATTGATCCTGCCTCTGGTGATCCTTCCTATTCGATCTATACAGTCAATCATTCAAAGGTGGATGTGCAGATCTATTCTGTCAAACCATCAGACTGGCCGGCATTCAGGATGTATCTGCGTGAATACCGTCAGACAGATAATCCGTCGCCGGTTCCGGGAAGGAAGGTATTTGACGGTTCAGTCAACATCAAATCAGTGGATGACGCGCTCACTGAAACCTCCATTAAATTGAAATCCTATTTAAAAGGCGACTCTGGTCATCTGATTTTGATTGCCAAACCGCGCCTGGGATTATTTGAAAAAGATCAATACTGGCAGCGGGTTCAGGTTTGGCTGCAAGTTTCTCGCATTGGTTTAGACGCGATGGTTGACAGCACAACCATGACGGCATGGGTTACTGATCTGCGAACCGGTATGCCTATCCAAAACGCGGCCATATCGGCTGAGACACCTATGCCAGCTATAAAAACAGGGGAAACAGGCCTTGTTACATTCAATACACCCGATGGGGCTACGTACCTGACAGCCTCAAAAGACAATGACACAGCTTTACTCCCCCGGTCAACCAATTACTGGGGTGATGAAAGCTGGTACAGGTCACCGGTGACAGATGAATTGCGCTGGTATGTTGTTGATGACCGTCAGATGTATAAACCCGGAGAAGAAATGCACATCAAAGGATGGCTTCGCCGGATTGGCGGAACGCAAACCGGGGATGTAGGTCTGGTGGAAAATGATGTTACTTCCTTGACCTACAAGATCACAGAACCGCAGGGGAACGACCTCGGTAGCGGCGAAGTGAAAGTCAACGCGCTGGGAGGATTCGATCTGGCTTTCACCATCCCGAAAAAAACCAATCTTGGATACGCGCAAATCTACTTCCAGGCCTCCGGCAGTCTGACTAATCTATCCAACACATCGTTCAACCACAGTTTCCAGATACAGGAATTTCGCCGGCCGGAATTTGAAGTAACCGCGCGAAATGATACACCTGGTCCTTATTTTGCCGGGGAAGCCGGTGTGGCGGCTGTAGACGCGAAATACTACGCGGGTGGAGCGCTTCCCAATGCGGACGTCACCTGGCAGGTGACCACAACCCCATCCAATTATTCACCACCCAACTGGCCAGAGTTTACCTTTGGTTCCTGGACTCCCTGGTGGATGTACGATTCTGAACCCGGAGTTAATGGAACAAATACACAAACTTTCACCGGTAAGACAGATGCCTCCGGTACGCATTACTTGAAAGTCAATTTCCAACGAGATTCGTCCGCGAGGCCTTCAACTGTATCCGCCGAGGCAACTGTGATGGATGTCAACCGTCAGGCCTGGACAAGTTCAACCAGTATGCTGGTACATCCGGCCAATCTATATGTCGGGTTGAAAACAGATAGGTACTTCGTTGAAAAAGGTACTCCCATTAAGGTTGATATGATCGTTACCGATCTTGATGGCAACCCCGCGGAAGACCGCATGGTCAACGCAAGGGCAGCCCGTTTGGAATGGAAATTCCGCGACGGTCGTTGGTCTCAAGAAGAAGCGGATGTTCAGAATTGCGACATTGCCTCAATGAAAGAAGTTGTCACCTGCCAGTTTGAAACTCCAGTTGGCGGGACATACCGCATCTCCGCAGAAGTATCGGATGAAAAAGGCCGCAAGAACCGCACAATAATCACCCGCTGGGTTAGCGGTGGAAAGCAACCCCCTGCCCGCAAAGTGGAACAGGAAACGGTGACACTGGTCCCGGATAAAGAAACCTACCAGCCCGGTGATACAGCCCTCATACTTGTACAGCCACCATTCACACCGGCGGAAGGTGTTTTGACGATCAGCCGCAGCGGTATCATTTCAAACGAGTACTTCCGCATTGAAAAAGACACCATTACACTGGAGATTCCGGTCGAAGATGGATACATACCCAACCTGAATGTGCAGGTTGAACTGACCGGCTCCGCACCCCGGGTGGATGATAAAGGCGAAGCCATACCCAATATCCCCAACCGGCCTGCCTACGCAACAGGCAGTTTGAATCTGAAAATCCCCCCCATCTCACGAACCCTGGAACTGCTTGCCACTCCTGCTGAAAAGGAATTGGAACCGGGAAAAGAAACGGTTGTCAATGTTGAGCTGAAAGACAGAACTGGAAATCCGGTTCCCGATGCCGAGGTTGCGGTCATCGTTGTTGATGAAGCCATTCTTGCACTGACCAACTACAATCTGGCTGACCCTGTTTCTCTGTTTTATTCCGACCGACCATCCGGCTATTCCAGTCTGTATAGCCGCGCCAGTATTATTCTGGAAGACCCGCTCGCGCTGGCGCAATCAGCCAGCCAGGAACTTCAGGCAAAGGGAATTGCCGAAGATATGGCTTTCTCTGCCGGTATGCCTGCAGGAACCATGATGGCTATGCCGGCTGCCGCTCCCATGATGGAGAGATCCGCGGCAGACGCACCCCAGGCACCGGCTATACGCATCCGGTCAGATTTTAATCCTCTTGCCGCTTTTTCTCCTTCTGTGACCACCGATCCATCTGGTAAAGCAGCGGTTCCGGTCAAATTGCCCGATAATTTGACCCGTTACCGTGTTATGGCTGTTGCGGTATCTCCTGATGGGAAACAGTTTGGTTCGTCAGAATCAAACCTTACAGCCCGGTTGCCCATAATGGTACGTCCATCGGCTCCACGCTTTCTAAACTTTGGTGATGAATTTGAATTGCCTGTCGTAATCCAAAACCAGACTGACGGAGCCCTCACAGTTGATGTTGCCGTTCATGCCACAAACCTTGATTTCACCGGAGCACGTGGGGTCCGGGTCACTGTTCCCGCGAAAGACAGGCTTGAGGTTCGCTTCCCGGCAAAAACAGATTCAGCCGGAGAAGTCCAATTCCAGGCGGCCGCCGTTTCCGGTGACTATGCCGACGCGGCCACTATCAGCCTTCCAGTTTACACACCGGCCACCACCGAAGGCTTTGCCACATACGGCGTACTTGATGAAGGCACAACAGTACAGCCGATCGCTTCCCCCACCGGTGTTTTTCCGCAATTCGGCGGAATGGATATCACCACGTCTTCCACTGCTTTGCAATCACTGACGGACGCGGTTCTGTACCTTGTTTCCTATCCGTTTGAATGCAGCGAACAACTCTCATCCAGGGTACTGGGTATCGCGGCGTTGCGTGACGTGTTGAGCGCCTTCAAAGCCAATGAATTGCCTTCTCCTGAAGAAATGGAAGCCGCGGTGCAGCGTGATATCACACGCCTGCAGGGCATGCAAAATGGCGATGGCGGCTTCCCATACTGGCGTAGAGGTCAGGAATCCATCCCGTTCAATACCATTCACGTAGCTCACGCGTTGCAGCGTGCGAACCTCAAGGGATTTGATGTCCCATCGGCGATGCAGCAAAACCTCCTGGTATATTTGCAGCAGATCGAAAACCACTACCCCTCGTACTACAGTCAACGCACCCGCTGGAATCTATCGGCATACGCGCTGTACGTCCGCAACCTTATGGGTGACCGGGATGTAAATAAAGCGACATCGCTTATCAACCAGGCGGGTCTGGAAAACCTTGATCTGGATGCCGTCGGGTGGCTGTGGAATGTATTGATCGACTCACCCGCGGATACAAACACGCTGGTAGATCTGCGCAAGCTGGTCAGTAATCGAGTAGTTGAAACCGCGGGAGCGGCCAACTTCACTACAGATTTCGACGACCAGAACTACCTGCTCCTCGGGTCAAACCGGCGTACGGATGCCATCCTTCTTGAAGCCCTGATGACGGACAATCCCCAATCCGATCTCATCCCGAAGATCGTCAACGGCTTGCTGGCGCATCGTGAAAAAGGCCGCTGGGGAAGCACCCAGGAAAATGTATTTGTGCTGCTGTCTCTTGACAAGTATTTCAACACATACGAATCTCAGACGCCTGAATTTGTGGCGAACATCTGGCTTGGAGATCAGTATGCAGGCAGTCACGCGTACAGCGGTTATTCCACCGAATATCAAAAATCCGCTATTCCAATGAGTTATCTGGTGGATGCCGTTCCTGCTGGTGAAACCCGTGATCTGGTGATCAGCAAGCAGGGAACCGGCCGCCTGTATTACCGGCTTGGATTGGATTACGCCCCAACCGATCTGACACTTGAACCGTTGGACATGGGATTTGTGGTCGAACGCCACTATGAAGCCGTTGACAACCCCACGGATGTCACCCTGGACGCTAATGGCATCTGGCAGATCAAAGCCGGTGCGAAAGTAAAAGTGCATTTGACTATGGTGGCAGACAACCGCCGTTATCACGTAGCATTGTCTGATCCGCTGCCGGCCGGGCTTGAGATCATCAATCCTGCACTTGCCGTTACCGGCAGTGAAGGTCAAACCACAGGCACCCAGGTGCCCCGCTACGGCTGGTGGTGGCACTGGAACTGGTTTGACCACCAGAACCTGCGTGATGAACGCGCAGAAGCCTTCACGTCGCTTCTGTGGGACGGTGTGTATGAATACTCCTACATTGCCCGCGCGACAACCCCAGGCCGGTTTGTAGTCCCGCCGGCTAAGGCGGAGGAGATGTATTCACCTGAAGTATTTGGCCGCAGTGCCAGTGACACAGTCATTGTGAAGTAAAACATCAATTCCACATAATAAAGATCAAGGGCATCCGGGATGGACGCCCTTGATCTTTAATAAATATGTAACATTGTTTAGTATAAAAATCGGATAACCACACTCGCGAAAAGTGCGAAAATTGTACCCAGCGAGAGAGTGTTCAAAATATACTCTTTCTCGTTGTTGTTTTTCGCAGACAGGTAAAAGGGAACGACAAATGGAGCCGGCAGGATCGCCATCATAAACACAGCCGCCTGAAACAACCGGTCAAGCCCCAACAGTTGACGTATAACCAGCGCGTTGAATATCAGAGCCAGAATTATCCATAACGCGCTTCTCAAAAAAACGGTTTTAGCAGGATCGCTCAGACTGCCTTTCCGGAACCGTAATCCATAACCGATAACAATCGCAACAAGTGGAGTGGTCATGCCCGCGAGAATATCCGCGGTACGTAAAATACTATTGGATAAAGGTTGGGCTTCTAAAACCTTGTATAAGCCAAGCACATTTGTTAATCCACCTGCCAGAATTCCGATAATTACCGGGGTTTTCAGGAACGTAATCAGGGTGTGTCTTAGGTCCATTTCCCGACCTTGATGCATCTCCAGACGGGTTATCAAGACAAAAAAGACAAATAATACCTGTCCCAGGTCAATAACCGCGAAATAAGATACATTCTGCGCGCCATAAATAGCCGTAAACATGGCATAACCCAGCATTCCCGCTTCGAAACCAGCCATTAAAAATGAAGCATAGTCGTGCGTCAATCCGGGGATTCTTCTGTATCTTGCTGATAACATCATGACAAGCACACAAGCCACAAAAATTATGGCAACAATTAAAAAATACTCCGGGGCGAACGTCATGGTAGAGAATGCTTTAAACAGTAATAACGGCAGCGTGATATTCACAACCAGTTTCTGCATATCAGCCATGGTGTTCTCGTTGATCAGCCTGATCGTCTGTATGATGATTCCGAGAACTACCAACAGGATCACCGGCAATGTGGCGCTCATTGTCGCAAGGATTTGCATTTGCATTTGATCGTGTCCTTACATTCAGAATGGATTTGTAATCATAGATTTTGTTCGAATTATTAAATAATTAATTATTACCACAAATACTTTCATTGTCGTTCAAATATCCTGCTATTTCCTTACCGATAGTCTCGTCAATATCTTTAATTGACTGAATGCCTTTCAACCCCATGGTTTTATAAACAAGCCGGATATCGGTCGGGAACTCTTCCACAGCCCACGCGGCCTTACGGTACGCCCAGACACGTGTTTGCGGCTGCCCATGGATTTCGAGACCATAACAAGCATCCGCCAGAATTTCAGCTACTTTCTTGTTCGCCGTGAATTTGTCACCCGGGATTATCGGCCGGGGTACCCTGTCCTTGATCCCGTATTTTGCGCAAAGTTCTCGAATTTTGACAGCAATCCCATTCCAGTTATAGTTGACAGCTCCATAGCTGCCTTTCGGGTACCATCTTTGATACTGTTCGATGAGGTCGGGAAATTCTTCAGTTAATGTTCGGAAAAAATAATCCTTTTGCTGGTCCGCGAGTGTAAGTCCACCAGCCAGAATGAACTTTCCGCCATTCTCTGCCGTCCATCTCACAACCGCCTCCAGATTGGCGTCGTCGTCACATACACCGGGAAGTATTGGCATGAAGCAGGCTCCAGTCAAGATTCCAGCTTCCGCGATCTTTTTCATTGCCTTGAATCTGGATTCCACAGGCGGAGCATTATTCTCCATACTTCTGGCACTGGCATGGTTGGGGGAATCCGGTGTGCTGATGATACTGAAGGCCGCGACTGACGGCGTTTTTGAATTGATATCCTTCAAAAGATCCAGGTCTTTTATAATCCGAGGTGACCGCTCCAATATAAAAACTGGAAATCCCAGATCACGGCAGACTTCCAGGATATGACGGGACAAACCAAATTTTTCCTCTGCCGGCTGGTAATCACAGGTAAAAACCAGGTCCACCGGTTTTCGGTTCAGGGCTTTCCTCAATAATTCAGGAGCGTTCTCTTTTACCTTTATCGTATGAGAAAACTCATCCGGGCTGTTATACGGTGAATACTTTTCTTCTCTGGTATAGCAGAATACACACCCATGCTGACAACCGGTATAGGGATGAGCCGTGTACTTGCTCCAGAACCAGTGATCAGGATGCCTGTGAGTATTAAGGATGGATTTTGGCCTATATGGAATATATTTCACTGGTTCATTCATTCTGATTTTCGTATTACCCGATCTTTCAATTCCAACGGTAAAAATGTGACAGCCTTACGCATCATCAAGGCTGTGTGCGGCTGAGTCTTTTGAATATCAAGCCAGCCGGTTAAAATTTCCGGATAGTACCGGCCCAGTGTTTTTAATCCCCACCCTATACCTTTGATCGCGTCGTAATTTCGTTCTGTGAACATCGGTACCAGAAATTCGAGGATCAACTTAACATCGTAATCAAACTGTTTACTCCCACGCGCGGCTTTTGCCCAATAATGGACTGACACACCGACCATGCGCCGGATCCACCGGTTGTCATCATCACGCCAGGGACGAATGATCTCAAGGGTTGAATTAACGTCTAAAACCATAGCTGGTCCCGGAACGCGTTCTCCGAAGATATCCACACCATACCAGGTGTCAGATAACCGTGTGTACTTTTCGCATCGTTTAATCGCGTCATGGAAGTCAACCGAAAGCCGGCTCTTAAGCGCGCTGGCTAAAACAACCCATCCACCCATGGTTCTTAGGGAGGATATCCTTTCAAAATAATCGTTTACACATTCGGGAGGCTCATTTCCAATTCGGGATCCGAGTATATCCAACATGGAAAATGCCGTTTTACTGCTCAAAATGGGATTAAGGAGCAAATCGGCTCCTTCAAAATCTCCTGCGCCTATTCGCCGGGCAATATCCTCCCCAATCTCCCTCGCTTCCGATGTTTTCATTCAAGGTATCCCATTGACAAGATTAATTACATATCCAGTATTAGCAGTTATATATGACAATTTCCGGCATGAATACCGTGCCTGTAAGAATTCCCGGCTTCTCCAATGAATCCCACTATTATCCACCTGCAATATGACATAGAAAAGAATCTTTGATAATTTTTATAACGGGATGAATTCAGATGCTTGTTCCAGATGAGAAAAACTATTTGCTATAATACCAGTTCAAACAAGCTCCAATCTACCAGAAAGAAAGAACCTATGAAGAATAGACTGTTTTCACTTATCTTATTGACCGCGTTCGCCGCCGGTTGCACACCTAAAGCTACACCGATCCCTGAACCAACGGCGGATATTAACGCGCTTGTTGGTACGATGATGGCAGTCACCCTGACAGCCATTGCCCCCACACCCGTTCCTCCCACTGAGACTCCGGCTCCTGAGCCAACTGCCACACCGCTCCCGCCCGGAACACTGCTTGAAGAATTTGGGGGCGGATTTACCTACCCCAACGAAGCGTGGACTGAACCTTTCGACACAGCCAGGGTGAATGTCAAACACAATTACACAGTTACAGCAGAACAGGATTATTTGAAGTTCTCATTCAATGATCCTGAAACATACCTCTATACCTTCAGTAAAAATGAAATGCCCGCGGATGTATCCATGGAAACATCTTACCTGAATATTGATACCCCAAGTTCGGAAGCATCTGTCGTTTGCCGGGCGGATTCGTCTCTTACCAGATTTTATGAATTCCGGATCGTCCATTTCGAAAAAGCTGCAGTAATTTACTACTTCGAGAAAAGCCTTTATTACGACCAGTATAAAAGACTTGCTTACGCGCAACTGCCTGTC
>CAYOKC010000133.1:0-10161 GCA_964404415.1 uncultured Leptolinea sp.
TTAGTTGTAACATATTGCCCATGCCGGTACAACTAAAAAATCCATATAGAGCCCGGTTCAACTATTGACATATAGTTTATATGTATGTACAATCCATGCTAGTTAACAATATGGAAAACACAATTCTGAACGATATTTCAACTGAACTGAAAACGCTGTTCTCTGTAACCCTCAAGCAGGCAATGGACAGCTACCAGGGTTATTTGCAGCAAAACGACGTTACCCCCACGCAGATGAATATGATGATCCACCTGTATTATTTGGGGTCGTGCGAGATCACGCGCATGTCCGGCGTGATGGATACAAACAAGAGCGCGGTGAGTCAACTGGTTGACCGTATGGTCAACCAGAATCTGCTGGAACGGGTGGAAGTCCCCGGTGACCGGCGTTCGCGTGAATTGCATCTCACGGATCACGGTAAAAACCTGGTGGAAGGCGGTATGCGTGCCCGCCAGGAATGGTTTGAAAAGGTTTGCGCCAACCAACCTGAAGACAGCCGGAAAGAGATCTACCAGGCACTCTGCCTGTTCAACCGGATTTTTTCGTCCGGCTCTTCAACCAGCGGTTAATTTGAAAGTTCAGTACGGTTATTCCATCCTCAATAGTCAGGGGATGTATTTCAACGCGTCACAGTTCATGAAAGGATAATGCGTTTCCCGAAAGGAAAACACCGGATCAAGAAAATGCGGATAGTTGTTGCCGGCGCTGCCGGAAACCTTGGTTATGAAGTGACATCGGTACTGTCAGAGCATGGTCACGATGTAGTGGCCATCGATAGGAACATTCAACAGTTGGAAACGCTGGGATCCAGGCTGGCCGGGTTACATCCGGTTGACCTCCGAAACCCGGAGGGGGTGGATAGTCTGCTTAAAAATGCTGACCTGGTTATCACCACGGTAGGCATCGGCCGGCCCCAAAAACTGACGGATTTCCGCGATGTGGATTATCAGAGCAATCTCAACCTGCTGAATGCCGCGAAGAAAGCGGGCGTTAAAGATTTCATCTACATCTCCGTTGCCGGGGTGGATACCGATCTATCCGTCCCCCTGTTGAAAGCCAAACATGATTTTGAGGGTGAACTTACGGCCAGCGGGCTTCATTACCTGATCATCCGCCCGTCGAGCTACTTCACCGATGTCTGGCGGACGTTTATGAGTTCCGCGCGAAAAGATTCCGTAACCCTGATTAAAACGGAAGAAGACTTCCGCTTCAGCCCGGTACATCCGCGTGATGTGGCCGAGTTCATTGCCGCGAACCTGGTACCCGGTGACCGGATCGTCAACGTGGGCGGGCCAGAGAATTTTACCTATCCTGAGATATCAAACCTGTGCTTTGAACTGCTCAACAAGCCGCCCAAACTGAAGATGATGTCTGTCTCTTCCTTTAAAACACTGCTCTTCTTTATGAAGCCGCTTAACCCGGCGTTGTGGAGTGTGTTCCGCTTCCTGTTGTGGGCCAGCACAACCGACCTGACCTGCCCGTCCATCGGGTCACGCACGGTTCGCGATTACCTGCGGGAGAAACTGGACAGGCAGGCGTCACAGGATTTGTAATTCCAAACGATATATACATAACAGGAGCAATCATGTCCAATGAAATTCTTGCCATCCTGCCGCTATTGGCGGTTATTACACTGCTGATCACGGCTGTGGGTTTCCGCCGGATGGTCTACTTCCTAAATATCGGGTACGCCTTTTCTCTTGTGGCTGTCGCCGTGGTGTCTCTGATCTTGCTGCGGGCCAATGCCACTCTTTTGACCGTGCTGCTGGCGGCCGGGATCGTTTTCTGGGGGCTACGCCTGGGTATCTTCGTCACCAAACGCGAGTTGAGCAAGGGATATGAAAAAGAGCGCGCCCGCATCGATAAAGAATACGGTGGCATCACCCTGCCCATCAAATTCGCCATCTGGATATCCGTCAGCGTGTTGTACCTGATGATGGTATTTCCGCTGCTGTTCAGCCTTGATTCCCCGGCGGCCAGCGTGACAGCCACCGTTTTTCAGATCATCGGCCTGGTGTTGATGGTAGGGGGTTTGATTCTTGAGGGAATCGCCGATAAACAAAAATCCGCGTTCAAAGCAAAATATCCGTCCGCGTTCTGTAATACCGGCCTGTACAGTCTGATCCGCTGCCCGAACTACCTGGGTGAGATCATCTTCTGGATCGGTGTCTGGGTGATGGGCATCGGGTTCTATAAAACCGCCCTGGAATGGGTGATCAGCCTGATCGGTATGGTGTGCATTGTCTACATCATGTTTGGTTCCACCAAACGGCTTGAAAAGACGCAGATCTCCCGCTATGGAAACCTGCCTGAATTCCAGAAATATTCAAAATCAGTCCCGATCCTTATCCCCTGGCTACCCCTCTATACACTACAGGATTCAAAGGTAAATAAAAAATGACCATCCCACGTAAGCCTATCTCTAATACCCGTCAGATCATCGTAAAGGTCTTGATTTTCTGGGTTCTATTTCTGATACTTCATTTTGCGTATGGTTGGTTTCCTAATCCGGTTGTCGCAGTTTTTAGTGGAATCAATGAATCATTTCTGCAGCATGCCAAGATCGGTTTTATTTCATACTCAATAGCATCGGTAATTGAGTATTTCTTATACGGTAAAGCATCAAAGTCTCCCGGAGATTTCTTTTTCGCCAGAGTCCTTACCTCTTTGATCCTTCCCTGGATCATGTTTGCTGTTTATTACATTGCCCCCGCATTTTATGGCAAACCCATGCCAACCATTCCCCTTGAGATCATTTATGCCAATATTGTCCTGTTGATCATTGGTGTGATATTGGCTGAATTCGAAAGGGACCTTAAGACCACATCTTTTTCGGCGTTCAATAGGGTTATCTTGCCGGTATTATGGGCACTATGCCTCGTAGAAATGGTGATGTTTACTTTTCAGATACCCTGGGTGGATTTCTTTCGCGAGGTTTTGATTTAAGATAGTGCCAGAAGAATATGCTATTTATCAGGTGGATTCACTACCGAATCCACCTTTTCGTTTTTCATAATATTGGTGATAATAAACTGTCCGGGTACGATACGCGCTCCCTATCGAAACCGGTATACATCGGGGAATAACCCATTTCTATATGTTTAAGGACATAAAATCATATGAAGAAATCAGTTTTAAATACCGGCATCAATCTGGGCGGTTGGATCTCCCAGTACCCTTCGTTTGACCACAATCATTTCAAATCCTTTATTACCGCGTCTGATATTGACCGTATCGCCGGCTGGGGTTTTGACCATGTCCGCCTGCCGGTGGATTACCCTGTGATCGAAGATGACGCGAATCCCGGGGTGTTGAAGGAAGACGGCATGGCCTATATCGAAGCATGCCTGGGGTGGTGCGCGAAGCACAAGTTGCCCGTCATCCTTGACCTACACAAAGCGCCCGGCTTTGCTTTTGATGAGCACAGCAAGATTGACCTCTTTACCAGCCCGGCCCTTCAGGAGCGTTTCATCAACCTGTGGAAGTCGATCGCCCGGCGGTATGCCGGCAAACTGGAAGACGAACTGGCGTTTGAACTGCTGAATGAGATCAATCTACCGGATTCTTCCCCATGGAACGCGCTGGTAAAAAAGACGGTGGCCGCGATCCGGGAGATCGACCCGCGGCGGCTCATTGTGTTGGGCGGAAATTACTACAATTCCGCCAGTGAGTTGAAGAATCTTGACCTGCTGCCCGATGACAACATCCTTTACACTTTCCACTTTTACCTGCCGTTATGCGTCACCCACCAGAAAGCTCCCTGGGTACCGGCGCTGCTGGAATACAACCACACAATTAACTACCCCGGAGAAAAAGCCGAAGGGTTGGAAAAGTTCGTTCACGATTCGACCCATGTATTCGCCGAAGAAATTGGCACCGCGTTTGACAAAGAATACCTGCGCGCATGCATGCTGCCGGCTGTTGAATTTGCCCGAAAGACAGGCCAGGTGGTGTATTGTGGCGAATTTGGCGTATATGAAATCGCGCCTATGGCTACCCGTTTGAATTGGACACGTGATGTGGTGGACCTATTAAAAGAATACAACCTTGGGCACGCGCTTTGGTCATACAAGGCACTGGATTTCGGCCTGGTGGATAAAGACGGCAACGTTGTCAATGAAGAACTGGTAAAGATCGCGGTTACGCGATAATCAGTCTACTGGTACATTGAAGAACAGAAGGAGACGGGATAATGAAAATCCTATTTATTGGCGGAACCGGACTGATCAGCACAGCCTGCTCGGAACTCGCGGTCAAACGCGGACATGACCTGACCATACTTAACCGGGCACAGACAAAGAAGATCGCCATGTCCGAAGGCGCCCATCTCCTGACGGCCGACATGCGCGGTGACTTTGACGAATTGAAAAAAATACTTGACCAACACACCTTTGATGTGGTGGTTGATTGGATCGTTTTCACACCGGAACACATTGAGCGCGACATCCAGCTATTTAAAGGCCGGGTGAAGCAGTTCATGTTCATCAGTTCAGCCAGCGCTTACCAGAAACCGGTAAAGAATTACCTCATTACCGAAGAAACCCCGCTGGAAAACCCGTACTGGCAGTATTCACGTGACAAGATCGCCTGTGAAGACTTGCTGATGGATGCCTACCGTAGGGAAGGCTTCCCGGTGACCATCATCCGCCCGTCTTTAACCTATGGCTATACCCAGGTACCCCTGTGTACCGGCAGTTGGCTGCATCCGTACACCATGCTCGACCGCATTAAAAAGGGAAAGAAAGTCATCATTCCCGGTGACGGCACCTCGCTGTGGGTGTGTACCTGGAATGGCGATTTTGCCGTGGGGCTGGTAGGGTTGTTTGGCAACCCGAAGGCGTTGGGTGAAGCCTTCCAGATCACCTCGGATGAAGTGCTCACCTGGAACCAGTTATATGAACAAACGGCTGACGCGTACGGAGTTAAGTTGAATCCCGTGCATATCGCCTCTGACTGGCTGGCTGCCTGGGATGCGGATGAGTACACCGGCTCGTTGACCGGTGATAAAGCGAACAGTGTGGTGTTTGATAACAGCAAGATCAAGCGATTTGTTCCGGAGTTTGACTGCAAAGTCACCTGGGCCGAGGGCGTCAAACGCGCGGTGGACTGGTTCGAGGCGGACCCGTCACGCCAGACTATTGATGAAGAAGCCAATAAGGAATGGGACGCGATGATCGCCGCGTACGAAGCTTCACTGCCGAAGAAAAAATAATCCCCGCCCGCGTTGGAGCCTGCGATGAACCGTTACGATCCGGATGAAACCCGGCGCTGCTATGACCTGGCGGCTGCCGAATACTCGAAGAAATTTGTCAACGAACTGGATGGCAAGCCGTTTGACCGCAACCTGCTGGAACGCTACGCGCGGATGCTGCCGGAAGGCGGGATGGTATATGAGTGCGGCTGCGGATCCGGTCATATCGGCCAGTACCTCTTTGACCAGGGCCGCCAGAAGGTGACCGGTCTGGATTTCTCAGAGAAATCCATTGAACAGGCCCGAAGATCCTTCCCGGATCTCGAATTCCAGGTGGATAATATGCTCGATTCGAAAATGCCATCAGGATCCGCGGACGGAATCCTGGCATTCTACGCGATTGTGCATTTCACATACCGCGAGGTGGGAAAAACGCTATCGGAGTGGTTCCGCTTCCTCAAACCGGACGGCCTGTGCCTGTTCAGCTACCATGTGGGTAAAGAAATCGTGCCGGTTGAGAATTTTCTGGATATACCCGGCGCCGGCGCTATCTGGCGTTTCTTGAAAACGGACCGCGTTGTTCAATTGGCGGAAAGAGCCGGTTTCCAGTTGTTTGAAGCGGTAGAGCGCTACCCGTATGCAGGGGCGGAACACCCCAGCCGGCGGGCGTACGTCATCCTGCGCAAGCCGGATTAACCGGATCAAATTACAGTTTCGCAACTTTCAGGTTAGAAAATGGCCTATTCTGCCTGTACTCCTGTATACTTGAAACAATCACCGTGATAATGCGAATATAACTGCCGGCGGGGAGAGACGATGGTTTTTTCCATAATAATGATCATTCTGGGATTATTTGCCTTGATCAAGGGTGAGATAAAGATCACGGCAAGTAAACGCATCGCGGCAATTCTGTCACGCGTTCTGGGACTCGCGCTTATCGCCGGAGGGGTGGTTGGAATCGCGGTGAATCCTTTCATCAGTATTTCTGTACTGGCGCTGGCAATTATTTTTGGACTGCTATTCGCGCAGCAAATCCCTGATGAAGAAAATTTGGCAACGGAAAATCGCAATACAAATTTGACCCCGCTGCAACCGGAAATGGCTTTCGCGGCGGCCGGGTCATCGTATTTTGCCGGGAAGATGCCTTCGCTGAAAAACGTTGACTCATCCGATACGCTGCCGTTACCGCATGTCTATTCTGAATACATCGTCTACAATATGCGCTCTTCATTTAAAAAGAAACCCGGGCAGCCGCGCCAGTGCATCAAATGCGGCGAGTTGTTGGTTTCTACTCCCATCCAAGCGTCATTGAGTGTGCGTTCGGATCTGAGCCCGAAAGAATTGAAGACCAACCACCGCTTTTCCTATCTGTTCACCTGCGAGAAATGTCACTGGTGGTGTCTGCGGGAAAACTGGAAATCCGGAAGCATAGCAAACTATGTCTTTGACTACCTGGTGGTTGGCGCCATTCACGGCAGCGCGATGTCATCCAACCTGTATTCGTCTCCCACGTTCAACGGTCAACCCTGGCTGGCGGCGATGCAGGAGCCGAACCTGTATGGCGAGGCGGAACCCCTTCCCGCTGACCTTAAGCGAATTTTCCCGGCAGTATAGGTATATCAAAGACTTTTTTAGAAAATGTAAAAAATGCCCGTTTTGGGCTAAAATTAACATATGGTTCGCAAAGTTGCTCCTGTTGTGCATAAATATAAACTGACCGATCACATCTCAGATTTTGAATACTGGCAAACCCAGTCATATGAAGCTCGGCTGGCTGTCGTAGAAGAGATGCGTCAAGCATATTATTCCTGGCTTGCGTCTCAGCAGAAAGAAAAATCAGATGTTCGACCTGGATTTCCGCGAGTTTATCGAATCGTTAAACAAAAATAACGTTAGATATCTTGTTGTCGGGGGATATGCCATGGCATTTCATGGTCACCCACGGTTTACAAAAGACCTGGATGTTTGGATTGAAATCACAACAGAAAATGCGAAGAAGTTGGTTCAGGCTATCGCGGATTTTGGTCTAGGGTCGATAGGACTTACAGAAGACGATTTCTCCGAACCCGAAGAAATTATTCAATTGGGCTATCCCCCATCCAGGATAGATATCCTTACATCGATTGACGGTGTTGATTTCGACCATGCATATACACAACGTGTTTCTACTAGTATCGAAGGACTTACTATTAATTTTATTACATTGAGGGACTTGAAAATTAATAAAAAAGCAACAGGTAGAGATCAAGATTTACTTGATTTAAAAGAACTGGGAGAGAATTAATGAACGTCAGATATGGCATCATTGGATTGGGAACCATTTCCAATAAGTTCGCTGACGCGGTCAACCGCGAAAAGGACATTGAACTGGTCGCCGTCGCCGCGCGTGACCAGGCCCGCGCGGACGAGTTCGCGAAGAAATACAAAGCCAAAAAGGCTTACGGCAGCTATGACGCCCTGATGGACGACCCGGATGTGGACATCATCTACATCGGGGTGACACACAACTTCCATTATGACATTGTCAAACAGTGTTTGATTAAACATAAGGCGGTGCTTTGCGAGAAGCCGCTGGTGCTCACTAAAAAAGAGGCGCAGGAGCTTACAGACCTTGCCCAAAAGAATAACACGTTGTTAATGGAAGCCATGTGGACACGCTGCATGCCGGCGTACCGCAAGGCCCAGGAATGGGTGCGCGCCGGCAAGATCGGCGAGGTCAGCCTGATCAACGCCAGCTTCTGCTTCCATGGAACCTACGATCCTGAAAACCGCTGGTACAACCCGTCACTGGCCGGCGGCAGTCTGTTTGACGTGGGCGTATATCCCGTAGAATTTTCCATGGGTATTACCGGTGAGCACCCGTCACAGGTGACCGGTGTGGCGAAGATCGCCCCCACCGGTGTGGACGAATCCGCGGCTTTCAGCATGATCTTCCCGGGCGGGGCGGTGGCTTCACTGGCGTGCGGTTTCACCACCGACGCTATGGATGAAGCCGTAATCTACGGAACCGGGGGCAAGATCATCGTTGAAAACTGTTTTGGTCTGACCAGGGCGGAACTGTATGAAGGCCGCGATAAAAAGGTGGCCAAGTTCGAAGAAAAAACCGCCAACGGGTTTATCTATCAGGCACGGCATTGCGCTGAATTATTCCGGGCGGGAAAGATTCAGAGTGACCTGATCCCCTGGGTGGATACCGTGGCCTGCGCCGGTGTGTTCGATACCCTGCGCAAGCAATGGGGACTTGTCTGACCACCCGTTTGACAATCTTCCTGTGTGTTTGATAGAATACCGCCCAATATGCGCAACCTGATGAGCAACACCCGATCCCGACGAAATATCACCCCTTCCCGCGAAGAAGGCCGGGGTTGTTCCCACTTAATGGCGGCTTAACCGCTTCAGGTGCTTATGAAATACCCATGCTAAACCCGACAGCCCTTCTTCCCGAAGGGCTGTTTTTTTGTACTCACAGGCGGATACAGGAGAAGACAGCAGAGTGGACACAGCGGAGACAGCAACACTGGTACTACAGGACGGCACCATCCTCAAAGGGCAGGCTTTCGGAGCGGCGGCTGACAGCGTATTTGAGCTGGTATTCAACACCAGCATGACCGGTTACCAGGAGATCCTCACGGATCCTTCCTATCGGGGGCAGGGGGTATTGTTCACCGTTTCGCACATCGGTAACACGGGCATCAACCTGGAAGATGACGAGGCTCCGCACCCGCAGGTATCGGCGGTGGTCATCCGGCAGTTGAGCCATACCGTATCCAACTGGCGGGCCAGCCTGCCGCTTTCGGACTGGCTTGCGCAGGCCGGGGTGCCTGGCATCAGCGGCCTGGACACCCGTTTCCTCACCCGCAAACTGCGAGACGGCGGCACCCAGAAGGCTGCCCTCTCCACAAAGGGGACGTCCCCCGAAACCCTGCTGAAAATGGCCAATGACTGGCCCGGCCTTGACGGGCAGGATATGGTCAAAGAGGTTTCCTGCAAAGAAAAGTATGACTGGAAGGCGGACGCGGGCAGTAAATGGGTGAAGGAGACGAACACCTTCAGCCACCCGGTGACCATCGCCGCGTACGATTTCGGCATCAAAGAAAACATCCTGCGCCACCTGGCGTCCTCCGGCGCGAAGGTGACCGTCTACCCGGCGACCACGCCGGCGAAGGAAGTGCTGGCGGATCATCCCGACGGCATCTTCCTCTCCAACGGTCCCGGCGACCCGGCGGGCCTGCCGTACCTGGTGGACGCGGTGAAAGAATTGCTGGCCAGCGGTGTGCCGGTGTTCGGCATCTGCCTCGGCCACCAGTTGATCGGCCGCGCGCTGGGCGCGGATACCTGCCGCCTGGCCTTCGGCCACCACGGCGGTAATCACCCCGTGCAGCACCTGCCCACCGGCAAGGTGTTGATCACCGCGCAGAACCACAACTACTGTGTCATCCCTGAACAACTTGACCAAGGCCTGGTGGAGATCACCTATCGCAGCCTGAACGACAATTCGCTGGAAGGCATGCGCCTGAAGACCAGGCCGGTATTCAGCGTACAGTTTCACCCCGAATCCGCGCCCGGGCCGCATGACGCGCATGACATTTTCGGCGAATTCTTCGCCTTGATCAAAAAAGGGGGCAGCCATGCCTAAGCGCACTGATATCAAAACCATCCTGATCCCCGGCTCCGGGGCCATCGTCATCGGCCAGGCGGCCGAGTTTGACTATTCCGGCACGCAGGCGGTGAAAGCCCTGCGTAAAGAGGGCTATCGCGTGGTGTTGATCAACTCCAACCCGGCCACCATTATGACCGACCCGGAGATCGCCGACGCCACCTACATCGAACCCATCACCGTTGAGGCCATGGAAGCCATCATCCAGCAGGAAAAACCGGACGCGCTGTTACCCGTCATCGGCGGGCAGACCGGTTTGAACATGGCGCTGGCGCTCAGCGAAAATGGCGTGCTTGATAAGTACGGGGTGCAG
>CAYOKC010000134.1:0-9946 GCA_964404415.1 uncultured Leptolinea sp.
GATGGGTTGCCGGTTACAGTCAGGTATCCGGAGTTGAGGAAATGATCAGTCCATCCGGCGTAATCAATTGGATATCACCGGCATACCCCAGTGTTATGTTCAGGTACCACTCCACGGATGAACCTGCCTGTATAAACCCCGCTTTTCCGGCCAATATTGCCAGATCCAACCGGTCCAGAGCGCCAGTCACCGGTTCGAGCGCGGTGACATATGTATCGTCAATGATGCCTTCCCAGACCCCCAGGTAAGGAAGTTGACTGACCGGATAGGATAGTCCAACCGTGTATCCGGATATCCGGTTTTGCAGCGCGCACCACCCTTCTTCAGGGGTTTGCACCGAGTAGAATTTTTCACACTTCTCCGGATAGGGGGGATCTTTTACGTCAGAAATATCATAGGAAGATCCATTCTCCAGCCGTGTGATAGGCCACGAGTGGATACTCCCGTAAGCCCCAAGTTTATTCTCCAATGGGCAGGTGGAAATTACCTGTTTCACGGAAGGCGGAAGAATCACGTGGGTCGACGGATCTTCCACTTTAAAGAAGGGGTGCGGGCACCAGATGGAATACAGGTCAAAGCACGATAGATTTTCAACCCGGTAAGACATGCGGAAGCAATCGTCTCGAATGAACTCGACCGTTTTTTCCAACCGGTAGGGAAACTTGATCCCATTCACCCATAACCTGACCCTGTCACCCTCGATGCTGAAATCCCAGGGCAGCGCCCAGACTTCACCATGGTCGGGGATCAAAGTCCCCTTCCATGGACCGGACGGATAGAAACACTCGTCGATAGTGGGAAAAACCTCATCAAAGCCGCTCAAATCCCCCCGGGGGAATGGGTCCCCGTAGGCAGCCATGCGGAAATCCGGACGGTCCGATTGGAGCAGGATCTCCCTGCCGGCTTTTTTGTCGAAAATACTCTGGACCTTCGCGCCGCTACCAGGCAACAACGTCACCGCGATGGATTGGCTTTCCATCCTGATGGCGTTAACATTTTTATGTTTTGTTTCCGTTATTACCGTCATAATAATAGCTCATTTGGTCAGGTTCAGATTATCGGTTGGCAATCTGGCATCTCCGCGTGTAAATACCGGGATCACGGCCAACGGGGCGCTGACAATCACCCATTGTCCGCCTTCAAAGACCTCACCGGTCCAGGCGTTTGTCCACGTTTCACCGGCAGGCAGGTAAACCTTTCGTGATGTGCTGTCCTGATCCACAACCGGAGCTACCAGGTAATCAGGACCGAACATAAACTCGTCATCCACATCAAAACACATTGGATCAGACGGGAAATCAATGAACACCGGCCGCATTATAGGCAAACCATCAGAAGACGCCTTCTTCATATGCCTGTTCACATAAGGGCGCAGCCGCTCCCGAAGCGTCATGTATTCCTTGATGATCTTATAGGCCTCTTCGCCAAACGACCAAACCTCGTTTGGCGCGCCGTTGAAATCGCTGGTATTCGGCTGGCGGTGCCCATGGTTGCGGAATAACGGGCAGAATACGGCATACTGGAACCAGCGGATCATCAACTGCCGGAATACCGGGTCATCGGGGTTTCCGCCCCTGAACCCCCCAATATCCGTCGTCCACCAGGGTATGCCGCTCATGGCCATATTCAACCCGGCGCGAACCTGGGCGCGCAGCGCGTCAAATGTGGAGTAAATGTCACCAGACCAGACAGCCGCGCCATAACGCTGACTACCCGCCCAGGCAGACCGGCACAGGAAAAATGGATCCTGTTCGCCTTCGGCTTTCATGCCGTCATAGAAGCCGCGCACATTTTCAAGCGGGTAGATATTGGCAACCGCCAATCCATCACCCGCGTCAAACAACAGGTTTTCCGGATGGAACGGCAGCATCTCCGGTTCACAGGCATCCAACCAGAAAACTTTTATCCCATGTTTGAAATAATTCTCTCTCACCTGCCCCCAGATAAATTCACGGGCTCCGGGATGGGTTGAGTCATAATAATGGACATAAACTCCGTCTTCGGCCTTGTTATCCACAAAGTACATTTGCGCCGCGGCACCCTGTTTGTTACGGATTATGTAATTCTTGCGCCATAACTCCGGGAAATTCTTGGACAGCCTGTTGACCGTGGGCCAAACCGATACCATCACCCTGACACCTATTTTTTCCAGCTGTTTGACCATTCCAGCCGGGTCGGGCCAGAATTGCGGGTCAAATTGCCAGTCTCCCTGGCGGGTCCAGTGGAAGAAATCGATAACAATTACGGATAACGGCAGTCCTCGGTCGATATATTCCCTGGCAGTGGATTCCAACTCATCCTGGCTTGCGTACCGCAGCTTGCTCTGCCAGAACCCGGAGGCCCATTCCGGGAATGCCGGCGCGTGACCTGTCACATCCGCGTAATGAGACAATATCTCGGCAGAGTCTTTACCGGCAGTAACCCAATAATCAATCTGTGGGGATGCTTCGGCTACCCAACGGGTCGCGGAGTATCCCAGTTCCACCCGGCCGATAGCCGGGTTATTCCACAGAAAACCATATCCCCGGTTGGAAACCATGAACGGGATGGTGATCTCGGAATTTCGTTGCACTAACTCGATCACACATCCTTTTTGATCCAGTTTCCCATGCTGGTGTTGCCCGAGGCCGTAGATCTTCTCGTCAGCATACGCTTTGAAATTGCAATCAAGATGGAAAAGGTTTCCCTGCAGGGATTTGTACACCCTTGCCGGTATGGAGATATGGTGGATTGGCTGTTCAGCCAGCAGTTCGATCCCCCTGGATACGGATGAAAAGCTAAGCCGGCCTTTTTCATCCATATTGGCAATCAGATCGCTGTTCCGAATACAGGCAGACTGTCCTTCGATACTGATCTCTGCCCTGTCATTCTTCTGATCCATCAGCGCACTGTATAAACCCGGGACAATAGTCCGGCCCATACTGGCGCGCACCCGGATTCCATCCGTCCCCCAGGGTTCAAGCATCACAATTTCGTTTTCCAGTTGGCAGATCAGGCGGTTGCCATCACGTGAGAATTCGATCATCGTTCAGTCCTTTTCCACGTCAATCCGTTTTTACCGGAATCCAAACGCGCATACCACCAATGGTCCGGTTACCCCAGGCAAAATATGGAACAGCCGTCAACCGGGTTTTGTAGATTTTTTTATGAATGGGTGTTCCAGCCAGGAGATACAGGTTTTCCTGCCATTCCGCGTCATCTGCAAATTGACCTGCTGCTTCAATAGAGACTACGCCGTCAAGCAAGTCATTCTTCCAGGTTGAGATCAATGGTTTTTCCTGATCGATTTCCACATCCAACAAACGGCCGTGGATCATCTGATCCTGATCTTCGAGGCAGTATATGATTGGACCACGCTGTATGGCCAGGCATCCACGGGTGGCATCAATCCGGGGATTTGGCAGCACAAAGTTCGCCTGCATATCCAGATCCAGTTCAACCAGATCATTCTTATGCCAAACCCGGTTCAGATGGATATATCCCTGTTCCTTTGATGGAGTATGAATAATTTCTCCATTAACTTTTAAAGAAATGGCGCTTGCCCAATTCGGTACGCGAAGGGACAAACACCAGGCGCCATTTCCAGTTTCTTCGATGTGCAGGCGGATATTTCCATCCCACGGATACCCGGATTCCATCATTATGGAAGCACTTCCATTACCGATATCGGATACCCGGATGGCCGCTGACGCGTAATGGTGAATTTGAATACCGGATTCGTTCTGTGTCGCCAGATAACTGGATAATGAAGCGAAAACCCGCATCACATTGGGCGGGCAGCACGCGCAGTCATGCCATTCCGGACGCCTCACCGGAATAAACTCTTCACTGGGCGGCAGGTCTGTGGAGAGCCGCAGGTCTTTGGCCTCACGAAGCATCAATGGATTGATGTAGAAGTAATGCTTCCCGTCCAGAGCCGGGCTGGAAAGTATGCTGTTGTACAGCGCGCGTTCCATTTCATCGGCATACACACTTTCACCGGTTACCAGCAGCATCCGCCAGTTCCACATAAAACCGGCGATCGACGCGCAAGTCTCGCAATAACATTGGTCAGTGGGCAATTCATACGGATCACCAAATGCTTCACCGTCAAACCGCGAACCAAGTCCTCCGGTTACATACAGCTTGTTTGAACGGATGTCTTTTGAAAGCCGCTGCATGGCGTCTAGCAGCCCGTGATCGCCTTTTTCCAGATATACATCAGTTGCGCCGGCTGCAAGATAAAGCTGCCTGACGGCGTGTCCGGCTGCTTCTTTTACATCCCGAACACGTACATGATCCTGATGGTATTCCGGGCCGTACGAACGATGCCCTTTCATTACGTTCTTTCCGCGCTGGTCAATAAAATATTCGGCCACATCCAGATAGTTCTTATTTCCTGTTGAACGGAAGAGTTCAACTAGAGCCATTTCAACTTCCGGATGCCCACATGTACCCGGATGTTTTTCAGTAATAAACGTTGTATAGATTAGATCAGCAAATTTACAGGAGACATTGAGTAAGCGGTCATCGTTTAATGCCCTGTGGAATGCCACGCCAGCCTGAAACAGGTGACCGGCACAGTAGAGTTCATGCCCCATATCCAGGTCAGACCAGGGGACAGAATCCTCACGGGTCTGGATGAAACTATTCAGGTATCCATCCGGCCTTTGGGTTTGATGTATCAAATCAATAGCCGAGTAGACCAATTCCATCAAGCCGCTATCCTTGGTCTTTCCCAATTCCCAGGCAGCAGCTTCCAACCATTTATAGATATCCGAGTCAATGAACACATATCCCCGGTAATTTCCTTTTTTTAAGCCAGCAGCTATACGCATATTGTCAAGATTGCCGGATTTCTCCAGCATTTCATACGCGAACCTCAAGCTGATGGTGCGATTGACGTCTTTCTTCTTCGCCCAGAATCCCCCAACAATTTCCGCTCCCGAAAATGGGAGTGTGTGCAGGCGGGTATATTGGCTGTATTGAGTGCTAACAGGGCCGTACCCTGTGGAATTACCAGATGAGAACATGAACCTCTCCTATATCGATCGATAAAGGATCGCATGGGATGAAATTTTTCATTGTGTACGTTCACACGGCAAGCCGGGTGTTTTAAACAGGTTTTCGGCCTTCGTTACATAAGCACATTACTCGTGCTTATTCTTGCCTTTCCACTTCTGGATCAGTGATTCAGGCGGCAGTGTGTGACTGATGTAGTGTTCTGACGGCAGTGCTGCCTGATTTGAACCGCAAGATTCACGTATCACTAGCGTTCCCGGTACTTTGATCGGGTCGAGCATTTCAGTTTGATTTTCCAATCGATCCAGGATCAATTTCGCTGCCAGTTTTCCCATTTCAAATGCGGGTGAACGCACCGTTGTGATTGTTGGATTCGAAAACCCGGCAAAATCCTGATCGTCATAACCAACCACAGCTACATCTTCCGGTACTCTAAATCCAGATTTTTGTATCCCATAAATCGCGCCAAGGGCCATAAGGTCATTCGCGGCAAATATGGCCGTTGGTCTATCAGTGGTCTGCATCAAATGGCAAGCAGCCTGATTGCCGCTTTGGACTTCCCAGTTGCCAACCTGTACCAGCTCAGAATCAAAAGGAATACCATACTTGCTGAGGACATCCTTGTACCCAAGAAACCGGTCACGCGATGAAGCCCAACCTTGCGGCCCATTTATGAAGCCAATACGACGGTGCCCGAGTTTGACCAGATGTTCAACCGCCAGTACCGCTCCAGCCCGGTCGTCAATATTGACTGAATTCGCGTATTCCCCGTCAAACAGCCGGTAGACATACACATACGGTTTGTTCGCCAGATCCAGAGGCTTATTTGACATATCCCGCCAGGTCTCAACAAAGATAACGCCGTCGATGGAACGGCTGATCAACTGGTGGACGGCCTGCCCTTCGAGATCAGGGTCCCAATCGGTGCTGATGATGATGCTGAAATAATCATGCTGCTTGAGGTATTCCTGTATGCCCCGGATCAGAACCGGAGTAAACGGGCTGGCGATATTGTAGACCACCAACCCGATGGTATATGTGCGGTCCATCTTCAGTCCTCGGGCTGCCACGTTTGGCCGGTAATCCATTTTGGCGGCCAGATCCAGTATCAATTTGCGTGTTTCATCGTTGACAGGGTGTGCGCTGCTATTGAGCGCCCTGGAAACGGTCGACACGGATACTCCGGCAGCTCTGGCTAGTTCATGAAGGGTAACTGGCATACGTGATTTCAAAGCCTCTCAATGACTGGGTGGGTACTGCTCTCCCGGATGGAGGGGGAAGAAGGAGCCCCTCCATCCGGCTATGATGTATAATTTTCGGCGAGCCGTTTACAGAAGTGATCTATGGTTTCCGGACCAATTTGGACCTTCTTGACGGCTCATCTTATTCTAAACAGAATTACTATTTCTTTAGCAGCGGTTTGATCGCGGCGCCGGCATCTTTCATAGCCTGCTCGGGGGATTTCTGTCCGCTCAGGGATTCCTGGATGGCGGTCTGCACGAAAGCGGAGACCTCAGACCAGTTGGCCAACGGGCCGCGGGGGGCAGCGGATTCCATCTGTTTCAGGAAGACCTGCATGGTGGGATCGTCTTTACTCTTGTCAGCAACAGTCTTGATAACGTCTTTGCGGCTGGGGATGTAGCCCATGCAGTCGGTCAACTTGGTGCCGTATGCCGGGTCAACCACGAATTTCAAGAACGCCCAGGCGCCATCCTGCTGTTTGCTGGAAGCGAACATTGCCCAGTTCTCGCCACCCAGTGAAGAGGCTTCTTTCTTGGCGGAAGGCAGTTCCGCGACCATCCATTTCAGATCGGGGGCGTCTTTCTTGATCGTGGCAGCGTTCCAGGTACCGCTGATCATCATGGCTGCTTTGCCGGTGGTGAACTGCTGGTAGATCTCGGCGAAACCGTCGGTGATGGCGGATTTGGGGGCAAAACCCTTGTTCACAAGGTCGGTCCAGAAAGCCAGAGCGGCAACGGCCTCGGGGGAATCAATGGTATCCAGGTCAGCGCCATTCTGCAGAACCCAGGGCAGGAACAGGAAGGTGCCGGTCTCATCTTTTTTGGCGAGGAGAGCTGTACCGTAGATACCCTTGTCTTTGTTGGTCATTTTCTCAGCCCAGGTGGCAAATTCTTCCCAGGTCTTGGGCGGTTTGGCGGTATCGAGGCCGGCTGCTTTGGCCATATCGGTATTAATCCACAAGACAACTGTGTTGCTGCCCAGCGGAATGCCATAATTCTTGCCATCATACATGGTGGAATTCCAGGGTCCGGCCAGGAACTGGTCGCCCTGTCCCCATTCTTTGACGTACGCGCTGATGTCAGCCAGAGCGCCGGCGGCGGCATAACGGGCATTATCGGGGTTGTCGACGATCATCAAGTCGGGGGTGTCGCCGGAAGCGATGGCCGTGGTCACCTGCTGGTTAAAATCGGTGAAGGCAAGGTTGCGGATCTTGAGGGTGTAATCCTTCTGGGCTGCGTTGAAATCTTCGGCCGCGGTTTTCACACAGGCGGCAGCCGGGCCGGTATCGCCGTAATAAGTCCACAGGTTTACTTCAGCCGGGGCGGCTTTTGCAGTGGCAGGTGCGGCAGCGATGCTGGTGGCGACAACTGCGAGAGCGATGATCAACATGAACGCTTTTTTGAAACTGACTTTCATTGCCATTTCTCCTTTTAGTGGTTGAACTGAATGAAGCCTACATCACAAGTTTTCCAGTGACACCTCCTTCAAACATGTCCGGGTAAGGTTATTTCACCGACCCAGCCGTCATACCGCTAATAAACTGCTTTTGCAGGAATAAGAAGGCTATTACAGCCGGGATCGCGACAATGGTGGAAAACGCCATCATGGAGTCAAAGTTGGATTTGTACATGCCGATGAACTGGAATGTGCCAATTGAGATCGGCTGCATTTCCACTTTTTGCAGGAAGGAAAGGGCGAACACGAATTCACCCCAGGCAATTAAGAAGGAGAAGACTCCCACCGCCACCATGCCCGAGCGCACCAACGGCATGATGATGTAAAACAATACCTGAGCACGGGAACCGCCGTCAATCCACGCGGCCTCTTCAATTTCGCAGGGGATTTGCAGGAAGCTTGTACGCAACACAATGATGGCAAATGGCAGCGCCAGGGCGGTATCCGCCAGGATCACATTGGCATAGGGGATGCTGCTCACGCCCCATTGCTTGAAGAGCACGAACAAGGGAATGACCATCAACACACTCGGGAGCATCTGGGCGACCAGCAGGAAGAGGACGAACGTTGTCCGGCCGGCAAATTTAAACCGTGACAGCGCGTATGCTGCCGGTATGGCCAGTGCCAGGGTCAGCAAGGTCGTGATTGAAGCAATGATCAGAGAATTCTTCAAATACACAAGGGCATTGATATAAATCTCGCTCCGCTCCGTCTGCAAGCCAAAAATCTGTTTGTAACTGTCAAATTGAAAGGACGATGGAAAGAGCACGGGAGGCTTCTGGAATATCTGATCCACAGGTTTGACCGATGTTGTGATCATCCAATAAAGCGGAATGAGATAAAGAAGGGTAACTACAAATCCAATGCAAAAGCGTAATGCGGTTTCGCGTTTTATCGGGGACATTAGATTTCCTCCTGGATGCCGTATTTCAGATAGAAAAACGCCGCGACCATCAGAATAAGGAGGATGATGACCGATACAGCGGAACTCTGACCAAAATTGAAATTGATGAATGAAAGGCGATAGGCAAACGTCGGCAATACTTCTGTGGCATTTGCCGGGCCACCCTTGGTCATAATCCAGATGACATCAAACGCCCGCAATGTGTATATAAAACCCAGCATCAAAACTGCCATGATTGTTGATTTCAGCAACGGGATGGTCATGTAGATCAGTTTTTGCCACGCATTCGCACCATCAACAGTGGCCGCCTCAAAAACATCTTCGGGAAGCCCGGTGATTCCAGCCGTCAACAAAATAGTATTGAACGGGATGCCCAGCCAAATATTTACCAGAATAACCGAATTCAATGCGGTATCCGCCTGGGTCAACCAGCCAACCGGTTCATTGATCACATGGAGGGAAGTCAACACAAAATTCACCAGACCGTAGTCCACATTGAACAACCAGAGGAAGATCGTTCCTGTGACAACAGAGGGTATCTGCCAGCCCGAGAGCAGCAAACCGCGCATGGTGTTGCTTAACGGAAAGGCTTTGCTGAACAAAATGGCCAACCCCAGACCAATAAAAAATTGAAAGAAAATGGACACTATAGTGAATTTCAGGGAATGTCCGAGCGCGGTGACAAATTGAGAGTTGGCAAGTACCGCCTGGTAATTCTCCAGTCCAATGAATTCCGTCTGGCGCGATACGAGGGTGGCGAGGTTGAATTTCTGGAACGACATAAAAATGGAATACAGGATGGGGTATCCCATGATCGCTAACAGAAAAACACCTGATGGCAATAAATACAGGTATGGCGTAAACGGGTTTTTCCGGCCTGAAGGTTTTTGCGGCTTTATTGTGCAATTGACAGCATTGGATGCCATAAAAGGATCCTTTTACGTTGGAAGGATTGGTATGGAATTTCGCGGTTACATCGGGAGGATCAATGGCAAACGTTTGCCATGAACAACAGTATAGCGGCAAACGTTTGCCATGTCAAATTACATTCTTCCATTACAGATGTCAGGTTAATAAAACAATTTACTTCCCTCCCTGGTGTCATTACGATGCAGGATCCATTTTCCACTTCCAAACAGTGTGGACCTGAAAAATGAATTGTCCTGGTAACGGAAAACCCGCTATCATTTGATTATCAAATTCACTCGGTTTACTTCTACCTACTCATTACAGGTTCAAATCCCATGGACTCATACGAATTGACAACTGACGAGATCACCCGTTACTCCCGGCAGATCATGCTGCCTGAAATTGGTGAAGCCGGGCAACAAAAGTTAAAACAGT
>CAYOKC010000135.1:0-9047 GCA_964404415.1 uncultured Leptolinea sp.
CTACATGTCGGTGGAAGAGAACATTTTCCTGCCGTTCAAACTGCGAGACAGAGCTCTCACCGGCGAAACACTTCAATCATTCGAGTCATGGATGTCAGTTTGCGGACTGGAAGAATTTAAGAAACACTTCCCGTACCAGCTCTCGGGCGGGATGAAACAAAAAGTGTCCCTGATCCGCGGTCTGTTGCAAAATCCGTCATTCATCATGATGGACGAACCATTCCAATCCATTGGGCGGGAGGCGAAAAAAGTCATTATCGAGCATTTGCTGAAAACATACCCGGATCTGACCGTGTTACTGGTTACCCATGACCCGGAAGAAGTACAGTTACTGGCGCAGCAAATGTTATTTTTCCCAACGGCTGTTCTGGGCAAATATGCCTGTGTGAAGACCAATGATGTGAAATTCCAGCAGTTCCGGTTCTCAGGTTTTGACCTGCCGGGCGTTGAACCTGGTTCAACGTCTGCCGTCATGCTTGAGAAGAATTTATTAAACGAAAATTCTTAATGGAGGAGATCCTATGAGTGACGTTGTGCAAAAAACACCCTGTTGTGATCTGACAGGGCACCCGTCTTTCAAGCAATTGGACGAATACATCGATGCGCTGCATATCGATGTTGAAAGCCCGCGCCGCAAAGACACCCTGATCCAGACGCTGCATTATGCGCAGAACCTGTTCGGTTACCTTCCCGATGTGGTTCAAATGCATATTGCCAAAAAGTACGGCATTCCGCACGCGGATGTTTCAGGCGTTGTCAGTTTTTACAACTACTTCACCACCACCCCTAAGGGAAAAATCCAGATCAGTGTCTGCCTGGGCACCGCCTGCTATGTCAACGGTGCTGACAAGGTATTGCAGGAGTTTGAATCCGTGCTGGGTATCAAATCCGGCCAGGTGAGTGAAGACGGAAAATTCTCCATTGAAAGCCTGCGCTGTGTGGGCGCCTGCGGACTGGCCCCGGTTGTCACCATTAACCAGAAAGTCTACGGTAAGATGAAAGCCGGTAAGGTTCGCGAAGTTCTGGAAGACTACCTCGTGGCCCACAGTGTTGATGAGGAGGCCGTCCATGCCTAAGATCGATTCTTTTGAAAAACTGCAGGAAGCGTACAAGAAGTATCAGCCCCTGCTTCACTCCCGTAAAGATGGCAAGTCCACCGTTACCACCCGCACCGTGTTGATCTGCGGCGGCACAGGCTGCCAGTCTTCCGACAGCGCTGTGATCCTCACCGAATTTGAACGACTGATCGCGGAAAACAAGCTTCAGGATTCTGTTGAAGTGTCCATCGCCGGTTGTTTTGGCTTCTGCGAAAAAGGTCCCATCGTTAAAATCTTCCCGGAAAACACCTTCTACGTTCAGGTGACACCGGCCGATGTTCCGGAGATCGTCGAACAGCACCTCAAGACCGGCAAGCTGGTTTCCCGCCTGCTGTACGAAGACCCGGCCAGTAAAGAGAAAATCCCGACCTCCGACGAAATTCCCTTCTACAAATTACAGCAGCGCGTTGCCCTTCGCAACTGCGGCCTGATCAACCCGGAAAAAATTGAAGAATACATCGCCAATGCCGGTTACCAGGCATTGGGTAAAGCCCTGACCCAGATGACCCCGGCCCAGGTGATTGACGAAGTCAAACGCTCCGGCCTGCGCGGCCGCGGCGGCGCGGGTTTCCCCACCGGCAAGAAATGGGAATTCGCCCGTTTCTATGAATCTGAAGAGAAGTTCGTCATCTGCAACGCGGATGAAGGCGACCCCGGCGCGTTCATGGACCGCTCCGTGATGGAAGGTGACGCCCACAGCGTGATCGAAGGTATGGCCCTCGCCGGGTATGCCATTGGCGCCCACCAGGGGTATGTATACATCCGCGCGGAATACCCGTTGGCTGTAAACCGCCTGAAGATCGCCCTGTCCCAGGCCCGCGAAGCCGGCCTGCTGGGTAAGAACATCCTCGGCACCGATTTCAGCTTTGATATTGATATCCGCCTCGGCGCCGGCGCGTTCGTCTGCGGTGAAGAAACAGCCCTGATCCACTCCATTGAAGGCGGCCGCGGCGAGCCCCGCAACAAACCGCCCTTCCCGGCCCAGAGCGGCCTGTGGGAAAAACCCACCATCGTCAACAATGTGGAAACACTGGCCAACATTCCGTTGATCTTCCAGGAAGGTGCGGAGAAGTTTGCCGAACTTGGTTCCGCCACATCCAAGGGCACCAAAGTCTTCGCCCTGGCAGGCAAAGTCAACAACGTCGGCCTGGTGGAAGTGCCCATGGGCACCAAGCTGCGCGAGATCATCTATGATATCGGCGGCGGCATCCGCGATGGCGCCCAGTTCAAAGCCGCCCAGACCGGCGGCCCTTCCGGCGGCTGTATCCCTGCCCAGTTCCTGGATACCGCGATTGACTACGAATCGTTGATGTCTATCGGCTCGATGATGGGCTCCGGCGGTATGATCGTTTTGAACGACCACGACTGCATGGTCAACATTGCCCGTTTCTACCTTGAATTCACCGTGGAAGAATCCTGCGGACGCTGCGCCCCCTGCCGTATCGGCAACAAACGCATGCTCGAGATCCTGACCGATATCACCGAAGGACGCGGCACTGAAGCCGACCTGCGCGAATTGAAAGACCTTTCCCAGACCATCATGGATACCTCACTGTGCGGTCTGGGTCAGACCGCGCCGAACCCGGTGATCAGCACCATGAAATACTTCTGGGACGAATACGAAGCCCACGTGAAAGAAAAACGCTGCCCGGCCGGCGTATGCCAGAAGCTGCTGAAATACGAGATCATCCCCGATAAATGTATCGGTTGTACCGCCTGCGCCCGCAACTGCCCGGTGAATTGTATTTCCGGCAGTGCAAAACAGCCGCACGTTATTGACCAGTCCAAATGCATCAAGTGCGGTGCCTGTATGGCGAAATGCCGCTTCGGCGCGATCACACGGAATTAGGTAAGGAGTACAGTGCAAATGGTAAACATAACGATCGATAATCAACAGGTCAGTGTTCCTGAAGGAACCACTATTCTGGAAGCTGCGAAAAAAGTCAACACAAATATTCCAACACTTTGCTACCTTCACCTTGAAAAATCCGGCTTTTTGAATGATGTTGCTTCCTGCCGAATCTGTGTGGTTGAAGTGGAAGGCCGCCGCAATCTGCCCCCTTCGTGCGCCACTCCGGTAGCCGAGGGCATGAAGATCACCACCAATTCCAAACGGGTGCTTTCCGCCCGCCGCAAAAATCTGGAACTGATCCTCTCCAACCACCCGTTCGACTGCCTGATCTGCGCCAAATCCACCGATTGCGAGCTGCAGAAATTAGCCTGGGAATTCGGCATCAACACCCAGCGTTACCGCGGCGAACGCGCCCACCACGAAATTGACAAATCCAGCGGCGCCCTGAAACGCGACCCGGAAAAATGCATCATGTGCCGCCGTTGCGAAGTAATGTGTAACGAAGTGCAAACCGTAGGCGCGCTCACCGCGTTCGGCCGCGGCTTCAGCACCGTGGTTGCCCCCGCCGAAAAGAAACCCATCATCGAATCCCCCTGCGTGTACTGCGGCCAGTGCGTCAGCGTGTGCCCCACCGCAGCCCTCACCGGTGTGGGGTACATCTCCGAAGTCTGGGATGCCCTGTTCAACCCGAACAAGAAGGTCATCGTTCAGGTAGCACCTGCCGTGCGCGTGGCCATCGGCGAAGAATTCGGCATGAACCCCGGACAGGTCGTCACGGGCAAAATGGTGGCCGGCCTGCGCCGCCTCGGATTTGACGCCATCTTCGACACCACTTTCGGCGCCGACCTGACCGTCATTGAAGAATCCCGCGAGATCATGGACCGGTTGAAGGAAAACAAGAACCTGCCCATCCTCACTTCCTGCTGCCCGGGTTGGATCAACTTCATTGATTACCACTTCCCCACCCTGAAATACATGCCGTCCACCTGCAAGTCACCCCAGCAGATGGCCGGTTCGATAGCCAAGAACTATTATGCCAAGAAGATGGGCATGGACCCGAAGGATGTAGTCGTAGTTTCCGTGATGCCCTGTATCGCCAAGAAGTACGAGGCCAACCTGCCCTACCAGAAATCAAACGGCCTGCAGGATGTGGATTACTCCATCACCACCCGCGAACTGGCCAAGATGTTGAAGGAAGGCGCGGTTGACCTGAAGTACATGCCTGACGAAAACTTTGACGATCCGCTGGGTGAATCCACCGGCGCGGGCGTCATCTTTGGCGCCACCGGCGGCGTGTTGGAAGCCGCCCTGCGTACTGTATATGAAAAATTCACCGGTAAGACGCTGGAAGATGTCAACTTCATGGCCGTGCGCGGTACCCAGGGCATTCGCGAAGCGTCCGTCGACATCAACGGCCGCACCGTGCGTGTGGCGGCCCTCTCCGGCCTGGGAAATGCCCGCAAGGTTCTCGAGAAGATCGTCAAAGGTGAAGAACACTATGACATCATCGAGATCATGGCCTGCCCGAGCGGTTGTGTGAATGGCGGCGGCCAGCCGTATACACACAACCGTGACGAAGTTATTGAGCAGCGTATCAGCGGCCTGTACCAGATCGACCGCAACACGACTGTGCGCAAGTCACACGAGAATCCGTCCATCCAGAAGTTGTACCAGGAATTCCTGGGAGAAGCCGGCAGTCACACGGCGCATGAACTGCTTCACGTTCACGGCCGGGATTAGTATTTACTGGTAATTTTTATCAAGACAGCCTGCGGGTACCACAACTGCAGGCTGTTTTGATTCAGTTGCCTGATCGGGTTTCAGGTATTTTATTAAATCGTAGGATTAAGAAACCTGTCAGCAACACCAGGATCAAAGTCCCGTAACCATGGATCTCCGCCGGGGCAGGCTGCAGAAACACAAATGTGAAATTGAACATGAAATGCAATAGGATTGCGGATAAGATGCTCCGGTTGTTCGCGTTGTATACAACCGTCATGATGATAGTCAACGCGGTCATACGGACAAAAAATAACCAGAAAAGCCATGTCCCCGCGCCCCACTCATAATACATAGAGCCTTTTATGAAGAAAAGGGGGAGATGCCACAATCCCCATAGTAAGCCCAGGATCAAGCTGGCGGTAATAGGCCGGAACCGTTTTTGAAGATTGTCCAACGCGTATCCGCGCCAGCCGATCTCTTCAGACAAAGGACCCAATATGAAGGATTGAACCGCGATGACTATCAGAGTTATGAAATCGCCTATTTGTCCGGTGAAACCATCGAGTGAAGGTAGGGAGGGCATGATTCCATGAGTCAACCGGTAAATAACAATGACCGTAATGGCGAGCAGCGGAAACAGGGTAAATATAAACACATACCAGGCCCCATTGATCAACCGGATGCCTGTCAGCCTATGGCTGATATCCTTCTCGACTGCCATATCACGTTCACGCCGTATGGAAAAGACTCCAGCAATGGTCGGGCCAAAACCTCCGAGCAGGTAAAGCAGAAAATACACAGGTTGTTGTTCTACCTGGCTAAAGAGGGCTGCCGGAATCCAAAAGATCCAACTAACGCTAAATACCGTGAGAACAAACCCTGCAAATTTCAACTGACGTCCAGCAACAAACCGGTGTGATACGTTACCCATTACGTTCCACTATACAACCAAACGGAAGATACTGGAAAATCGCATCAATTGGCGTTATCCCAATTTCCGGCAGACCAATTCGCCGGTCCCAATGGGGATGATCAGCGCGTCCACCCGGTCATCTTCCAGCGCTCTGTCCAGCGCCGGCTGCAGGGTTGACTGATGGCTGATAGCGTTATCGGCTACCAGCAGGCCACCCGGTACCAACCTGGGGACCACCAGTTCATAGCAATCAGCATATACCTCTTTTTCTGCATCAAGAAAACAGAAGGCGATATTGCGCATTGCTGCCAGGTGATCACGCGCGTCACCTTCCATCAGGGTGACCGCGCTCTCCATTCCGGTTGCGCGGAAGGTCTCTCTGGCAATGGTGATTTTTTCCGGTAGGATCTCAAACGTGCGTACAGCGCGGCCAGTCAACGCCAGCCACAGGGTGGAATATCCGCCGGACGTCCCGATTTCAACAATCTCACCTGCCGGTGCGCCGGCAGCCAGCAAGGCTATGAACCGCCCGGTTTCCGGCGGGATCTGCCGCAGGCGCTGCATGCGGGGGGTGTTGTCTCCGCGGTCGCGGGAATCGATCTCTTCCAGGTATTTCATTCGGGTTAAAACAGCGGGGGGAATGGTATGGAACATATTTTACCTTTCGGTGTTTTGATGAATATATTGTAAAGGCCAGCGGAATATTGTCCCGAATGTTGGAAAAATAGGTGGCACAAATCTGGATAGAATATAAAGGCTTGTCGTATGTTGCGGATGTAGGTTGGGTCATGACCCAACCTGCACAGAAAGCCATCAATCCACTCAGGCGGCGAAACAACCCGGCGGCTGAGCCTGTCGAAGCCCCGGCAAAAGGAGATCCATGAATATCAAAAAGATCAAAGGACTGATCCGCCTGTTCCGGCCGGACCTTTCGCTGGCCGCCGGCCTTTGCACGGTGGGCGGGCAGATCATAGCCACAGGCCACCTGGCCTCATGGCCGGTCACACTGCTCGGGTTTCTGTGCGCTTTTGGGTGCTCCGGCGCGGCACTGGTGGTCAATGACTATTTTGATTTTGAGGTGGATAAGATCAACGCGCCGGAACGGCCGCTACCCTCGGGCGCGGTCACCAAACGCGAAGCGATCCTTCTGGGAATTCTTATTTCCCTTCTGGGGTTGATTCCGGCTGCCCTTCTCGGGTCGGTGTGCTTTATATTCACACTCATATTCTGGGTGATCGGTTTCCTGTACAACTGGCGCTATAAAGAGACCGGACTGCCGGGCAACCTGATGGTCAGCTCATCGGTGGCGTTCACGTTTATCCTCGGCGCCATGTCTGTCGGGCAGCCATGGAACACGCTGGTCTGGGTCTTCGCTATGATGGCTTTCTTCATTGACCTGGGTGAAGAGATCACCGGTGACGCGTTGGACCTGGAAGGCGACAGGCAGCGCGGGGCCAGGTCAATTGCCCGGTCTTTCGGGAAACCGTTCGCCCTGCGCACAGCCGTCACATTGTGGGGAGTGGTGATATTGCTGGGTTGGATCCCGGTGCTAACGGGATTGATGGGTGTTCTTTATATTCTGACAATCCTGGCTGTGGACGCCCTGATCATTTTTTATTCTGTACGCCTCTTGCGTACTGACGATGTAAGCACACAACGCCAGTGTATGAAAGGAATTTACATCGGCGCCACGCTGGTGGTGCTGGCCTTCCTGATCGGGCAGGTCACGATATAAAACCGGCTGTTCGAGCGGAAGAAATTAACCCCGGGCAACCATGATCAGCGTGGTTGGATCATCTGCCACGGTTTTGAACCCGCAGGATTCGTATAACCGTACAGCCGGGTTATCGCGGCTGACACTCAAACACACACCTTTGTAAACCGGCAGGGCAAACGTCAGCATACGGTTCATCAGTTCACGACCGACACCCATACCCCGGTATTCCGGCAGGATGGCAATGGATAGTTCAGGCGTTTCATCATCCACATAGCCATAGCCTTTGTTCTCTCCGGTCAGCAGGTGAATCCAGACGGCGCCAACCGGTTTATCCCCGTCTAACGCCATGAATCCATCATCACCCGTCCTGCCCCAACCGTCCACATAGCGTGCCAGCTCCGGCGCGTGGAGGATCTCCTGCGGCGGCGGTTGACTGCCATCCGGCACATATACCGCTAGATACAGCATATCCCACAGGAAAGGCTCATCCGCCGGGGTTAATCGCCGGAAGTGAATCTCTCGCGGATTCACAGCTCAATCCACAATGAACAGTTTCGCCCCGGTTTGCGTGGACGAGCGGTGCGCTTCAGCGTTATCCGCCACCTGGTAGCTGACGCCCGGCGTGAGCAAGAATGTCCTCCCGTCGTCCAATTCGGTGTGCAACTCGCCTTCAAGGCATAGCAAAATGTGCCCCTTCCTGCACCAGTGGTCCGCCAGATAACCCGGCGTATATTCCACCATACGAACCCGGATGGGGCCGAATTGCTGCGTTCGCCAGTACGCCATACCGCTGTCACCTTTATGTTCAGTTACAGGAATTTTCTCCCAATCGGTCAGCCCGAAGGGAAGGTTTTGCATGTCCATTGGAATTTCCTTTCAAGTATAAAACCGGATCAAAGTACTGTCTGGTTAAAACGGATCAACCGCCAATTGTTGAATTCCGGTTCAAATTCTATTTCTGTGATGCCGCAAAAGTCTACCTTGAAATCCCATCTCCGGTAGACCGGCAGTCCCATCAGGTGACACACCCACAGGCGGATCAATCCATCATGGCAAACCACAATAATATTCCGATCCGCCTGCATCTTGTCTGCCATGAACGAGGCAATGCGCCGGCGGGCGTCTTCACCGCTTTCACCCTGCGGGAATTTGAAATCGTGGTCCCGTTCTTTGAAGCCGTTCCATACTTCGGGATAAAGCGCATGAATTTCGTCATCCTGCAGGGAATCGATCAGACCGTTGTCAATTTCATTCAAACGGTCGTCGACTATTGGATGCAAACCGTTCTTTTTCGTTACAAACTGGATCGTCTGCCCTGTACGTTGATACTGGCTGATATAGATCCCGTTGACCGGGCGTGCCGCGAAAAAATTCCAGAGATCTTCCGCCTGTTTTTGGCCCCTTTGACTGATGGGCTCATCCTGGTGACGCAGCACCGGGTTGTAAAAATCACCCTTTTCTTTTTCCGCGTGTCGAACAATATACCATTTCATTGTTTTTCCTGGTTGAGATTTAATGGAAGGTATGAAGTCTCAGGCTTTTGGATTTAATGTTTTTCTATTATATATTTTTTCCTAAAAGCATTTTTACAAAAGCATCACTTGCTTATAGGTTTTTCCGTCATCTCCACTCCAAAGGAAATGGTTTTCTCTGAGAATAAACCACACATTCCAATAACGAAAGCCAGAATTCCGCTACTAATGTACCAAAATTGAGGTCCATAGTTGTCAAAAAAAGGAGTCGCCA
>CAYOKC010000135.1:9088-9892 GCA_964404415.1 uncultured Leptolinea sp.
TTTACTTGCTTTTGTACTATAGCCTGTATGGGAGCCATGCATAAGGGTATTGAGCACCCGCCTGCAAACATGCAAATAACCGCCAACCAGAAGAAAGAATTTGGAACAATCCCAATGACCACCAACGCGGTTGCCATAATCAAAACACCGGTAAGGGAAGTCACCATTGGTTTCTTAAATCCACTCCAGAGACTGAGAAAAATACCTCCTACTATCATCCCAACCCCAATCGCGGAACTGATCAACCCAAACTGACCTTCGGAGCCTCTAAAAAATTGAAAAACCAAAATCGAGATCATCAAGAAAAAATGTGAGATTAATCGTGTCAAGCTCGATCGCGAAGTGATCAACTACGTTGCAACGATCATTGAAAATAACACCCGTGAAATTGAGGGGATACTTTCTAAACTCAATGCTTATTCACAGCTAATGGGTGTCGATATCACCATCGAATTTGCCCGAAACGTTCTCAAAGAACAAATGGCGGAAAAACGGAGCAACATCACCATCGATCTAATTATGGAAATTGTCGCTAAAGAGCTTAATATCAAACCGAGTGAAATTCGCTCTAAAAGCCGGAACAGCAACATCGTTTATGCTCGTCGTATCGCAATCTATCTCTCCCGTTCACTCACCCCCAATTCAATGCCTCAACTGGCTCAGTATTTTGGGATGAAAGATCACACCGCCGTCAGCCACACGATGAAAAAAATCCAAGAACTCATGAAAAATGATGAAGATTTTCGGGTTAAAGTTGAAGAGTTGTCTAATAAAGTATCCATTGCTACCCCTGAATAATATTTT
>CAYOKC010000136.1:0-9891 GCA_964404415.1 uncultured Leptolinea sp.
ATCCCGGAAACAGACTTTGGCAAATATTTAACACGCGGGTTGAAAGCCTTTGTGATTTCTCTGGTTTATTCCATCCCAGCGATGATTTTGCAGGTTCCCAATGGAATTGCCAATGTGATGATCGAATCTTCGGCGAATAGCGGCGAAGCGAGTTCCGCTCTGGTTGGTGGAATCATGGCGTTGAGCGTATGTACAGGTCTTTTGAATATGGTTTACAGTCTGGCTCTCGCTTTTATTCTGCCTGCCATCTATGGCCTTTTCCTGGTCAATAATGAAGAGATCTCAGCCGGTTTCAAGTTCGGAGAGATCTTCGCGTTAGCGAAAAAAGCCCCCGTGGCTTTTCTTCTGGCCCTCGTTGGTTATATGATAGGCAGCATGATATCAGGTCTGGGTGTAATAGCCTGTATAGTCGGCCTTATCGTCACAATCCCGTATGGCATTCTAATCATGAGCCATTTTTACGGGCAGGCGTATCTGGAAGCCTCTAAAGTTCAATAAAAAAATTACTCGTGAAATTCTTCAACCTGGTAGGTGAAAACCGCCAGGTTTTTTGTTTTCCATAATCCGGCTGGCGCGCCCATTTTTGAGCAAAGATGTGACAAAAACTCTTCTTTATCCGGGAGTTGTTCCCAAACTTGTGGAAGGAACGTCGCACGCATTCTTCCATCCTTTATTATTACTCCATCAATACCAGGACGTAGACGTTGTAGCAAATCTTCAGTGTTGTCATACCCTAATTGTTCGGGGTGAGTGAGCACCGATACTTCTATTGAGAGGGAAGCAACTTCTTCCGGTCGTACAGGTTTAAACCTGAAATCATCTACTGCAGCGGCAGCAGCATGTTCAATGACATCCATATATAGAGGTTGGTAGGCTTCCAGAGTTCCTATACATCCCCTCAACGCGTCCTGGATGGTTAAAGTCACAAAGCTGGCGCCGTTTTCCCTTAATTTTTCAGAGACTTGTCCGGCATCAATACCTGGCGATCTTTTCCCAGACGCGGCAGCTTCTATTGACTTCCTTGCCAGGCGTAATAAGAAATCACGCTCCGAGTCATTCAAACGATTGCCGGTCATAGTGAGTAATATTCTCGATTATGGTATACCAGAGGCCGGTTGTGAGATAAGAGGTCGGAAAACGTGACCTCAGCGATAAATAGGGTTGAATTCAGAAAATCAGTTTTATTTATCACTCTGGTTTCCAAAACAGCTAAAGCGTTCGCTATTGCCGGGATACCGCCAGGTAAAGTAATTGTGTCGATACCGGCAAACCGGTCCTTTTCTTCCTTGTCTTTTCCGGAAAAACGGTCCGCGATATATTTTTGATCCTGTTTCAGGATTGACACACTGAAACGTCCTGTACTTTTTACCAATTCACATGTTCGGGTCTGATTGGCGAGGGTTACTATTACCAGGGGAGGGTCCAAAGAAACAGAAGTAAAAGAATTTACTGTCATACCATGTACGAAGGTTTCGTTTTTTGAACACACCACACTAACCCCGGTGGTCCACTGCCGCATAGCTTTTCGTAAGGCTTCAGATTGGTCAGTCATAAAATTTCTTTCCTATCTACAAACCGTTATACAGTTTAAAATACCCGCCGTCAATAAGATTTTACTTGTTCTCAACTGATAAAATTTGGTATCATGAATAATTATGACAGACTTTAATTCCAGACGAATTCCACCTGTTCCCGATTCACATTCCAATCCCAAGAACACCGGCACCGATCTGTCTGGTGATGATGACTTATCTGATTTTCCCGCCTATAACGGTTTCAATATGTGGGGCGCCCTGCAGACTGTGGTCTCAGTTGCAATTGTGATGGCCACATTATTCACAATGTGGAATCCATCGAATATCTTTTCCAATCAGATCCTCGACCGGATGTTCCGTTCTTCCTCAATCAATGCCACTCTTCCTACCGAAATACCTCTCACCCCCACACCTTCACCCAAACCCAGGATCGGTATTGTTGCCGGACACTGGGGTAACGATTCAGGCGCTGTCTGCCAGGATGGGTTGACAGAAGTTGAATTAAATCAAAAGATCGCCACTTTGGTGAGGGACGATCTAGCCAATGAAGGTTATGAAGTTGATCTTTTGCAGGAAAAAGATGAGCGTCTTTTTGAATATGCGGCTCTCGCGCTGGTATCCATCCATAACGATTCTTGTGACTATATTAATAATGAAGCCACCGGTTTCAAAGTAGCCGCCGCTATGTCATCCGCTTATCCGGAAAAATCATCCCGCCTTCTTGCCTGCCTGACAGATCGTTACGGTGGGGTAACCAACATGAAATTCCACGCCGGTACTGTTACAAAAGATATGACGAATTATCATACATTCAGCGAGATCCATGCTGATACAACGGCTGCCATCATTGAAACAGGGTTTATGAACCTTGACCGCCAGATGTTAACCGAGCATACCGATCTGGTAGCCCGGGGCATATCGCAGGGTGTTCTTTGCTTTATCCGGAATGAAGATCTAAATATCAAACCAACGCAGGAATCTCTTCCCTGATGCCCCGTAACACCGCTCAAATAGCTCTCGACCGCGCTTGGAACCTGGTCCGTAAGGGAGAGGTAAAAGACGCGCGTTTCTGGGCTGGTGAAGCGGCCAATCAGGATCCGGATTTGGAAGAAGCCTGGCTTATTCAGGCAGCAACATCCGATCCAAATGAGAGTTTTGAGTTCCTCCGCCGCGCGCTCGAAATAAATCCCAATAGCCGGCGTGGCAACCGGGGCGTTCAATGGGCGGAAACGAAAACCGGAAGATCATACAACGAATTTGTCCGTTTACACAACAATCCTTTTCCGGAACAACAGATACCTTTCGAAGCTAAGACAATTCAAGATATAGACTTATCTCCTCTTGAGTTGCCGTCCTCCCCTTATCACACTGATCCAACTTTTGAATTGCCCGAATTTCAATCCAATATTTCTGAGTCGATCACACATCGTCAATTCAATATTCCTTCCTACACGGAAGAAGAACTGGATCAAGGTTCAGAATTAACCGAAGAGAACATCATTTCTCCCGTTGAACCGATTCCACCCCCTCAAAAACCGGTTGATGATACCCGCACAATAATTCAGAAAAAAAAGCCGAGAAAAAAACCGGCCGAACCTGAAAATCCATGGGCGGTTCTCCTTCCATATACGATCTCCTTTATGACTTTTCTTGTCCTGGCTACCCTGTGGCTGCTTTCAGGCTTACCCAGTATGACATCCATCCCTGTCACAACTGGACAGACAACAGATGAACTTGTCAGCCAAATTTTGACCGCCAATCCCAAACCAACTCTTACGATTACTCCAACATCGACCTCCACCCCTGTTCCTTATAACACGCCAACCAAACTTCCAACAATAACCATGACATTCACTCCAATCCCTACCTCCACTCCGGTTCCGCCTACAACGGAACCTGTCAACAAAGATGATGTTGTGATCGACCCTGATATGGACCAGGCTGGCGTTTACATGGTTTCCAATGGGAGTGAGAATCCAACTTACCCGATTCTAATAGGCGACAAAATAGTCGAGACAATGGAAGATGGCAGATGGATTGACGTTAATTTACAGACCCAGACTGTCAGAGCGTACGCCAGAGATATTCTGATCAGAGAATTTCTGGTTTCAACAGGCACTGCCGCACATCCGACTGTAAATGGCGATTTTCACATCTATATCAAAGACCGCTATGCCGATATGCGAGGGCCCGGGTACTTCCTCGCTGACGTTCCGTATACCATGTATTTTTATCAAAGTTACGGCTTACATGGAACCTACTGGCATGATAATTTTGGCACTCCCATGAGTCATGGATGTGTAAATTTACGCACCGAAGACGCGAAATGGCTGTTCCACTGGGCCAGTCTGGGAACTCTCGTACATGTACACTGATTTCTAACAACTTTTATATAATTTCCCCGTAATCATTTATAGTATATTTGGCACAGGATTAGTTACCATGTACACACACCCACTCTTTTCAGGTTTGATCATTGATGAGTTTGGTAAACCCGTTGAAACTGTTACGATCAGCGGTGAACCATTCTATGTAGTAGACGATTCCGGCTTTCACCGCCATATTCCATCCATTGATGTGGATAAACAGGTATTTAATACTCTGATGGAACAAATTCGCGGACATGAAGATGTAATCATTGAGCAGGCATCAAAAATGCTTGATCAAGATAATATCTTCTCACGCGCGATTTTGATGAATCAACTCCAAAATATGGATAGACAATTTGACAGCCTTGTGGAATCCGGGATACCCGAATCAACCCGTCAATATCTTGGAATGATGGGATTTAAGGTCACTATTAATATTCATGGTGAAGTCTTGAATGTTGATCAACCCAGTCAACTCCCTCCTCCTGAAGAAGAGTAAAATAACACACTCTGGCAATCATCCATTTCACATTCCACTGGCAAGGGAACAATGGTTTCATCAGAATTCATCCTTCACGTTGACGAAAAAAGTTTCGAGTTTGAAGTTCTTTATTATTCAAAGAACATGCCTGTTCTCGTTTTGTTCTGGGCTGAATGGAGTCAGGCCAGTAAACAACTGATCCCGCTTCTTGAAAATGTTGTCACAGAAGCAGATGGGGTATTGCGCCTTGCAAAAGTTGACTCCGATGCCAACCAGCTTCTGGCCATGCAGTATCAGGTACGATCTCTTCCCACCGTGGTTGCATTCCATAATGGCAAGACCATTGGTGAGTTTTCCGGATTGATCAGCCAGGAACAATTGGATGAATTTATAGAAGCATTACTTCCTCCCAGCCAGATAGACCTTGACCTTGAAAAAGGGACCTCACTTCTGAATCTTCATAAGTGGGCAGAAGCGGAAGAGATTTTTAAGATCCTGATGCAATCGGAAGATTGTCCGCCATCCGCGTTGCTGGGTTTGTCCAAATCGCTGATACCTCAGGGAAAAATCTCTGAAGCCTTGATGATCTTGAAACGTTTCCCGGCAAGCAAAGAATACCGGCAGGCAGAAGCATTACTTCCCCTTGCAGTTGACATGAATTCAACTTTTCAACCAGAATCAGATCTGGATATGATGTATTTCAACAGCCTCAAACTTGTAGCCCGCGGGAACCTTCTCGCGGCACTCGATGGACTTCTTGAAATTCTTAACCTGAACAAGAATTACCGTAAAGGGAACGCGAAAAACGCGTTTCTGGGTATTCTGGAAATTCTGGGTGACGAAGACACTGACGCTCGAAATTATCGGGATGAATTATCCACTATCCTGTTCAAATAAAAAAAAAGAGACCTCACCATTCGGTGAGGTCTTAACTTTCCGGTTCTACTCTATTGCATTAAGGTTAGGTCACCCCAGGTGGTGGGATTGGCCAGTACCCGTTTGCGGATATTTGATAGGAATGTCTGTTGCGAATCACGTAAAGGATCGTCGTTGTCAGAAATGCCAAACGCGAACCCGTAATGCGCTCCGGTCTCTGGAGTGACATTGAATGTTGTCCACGGAATAGCAACTTCGATACGGGTTATACCGATGGTCCGTTTTGTCGCGATATCAATATCATCGCGGGGCCCTACCTGATTGGCAGGGTACCAGACATAGGCTTCCTTCGGGCCTGACGGGCTTCCATGTCCCGGGTTGATCCCAATCTGGTAATCATCATTATTCAACGCCGTATTGTCAAAATCGCCGAAGAATTCCGAATCAAACAGTACTTCGATCGAATCGCCTTTATATAACTGGTCGATACGGGCATTCTGCACATATTTATCGTCGCGGATCTTCGCGGCAATATACAGGAAATTCTCATCCCATGCGAGCTTGTAAGACGCATCCAGGTCAGCGGTACCGCTGCGGTGCTGGCCGCCTACAACAACAAAACGGGCGGGATTTTCCGGGCTGGACCAGTCCCCCCAATCGCCGTCAATTGAGGGCGCTACGGATGTGTAATAGGCTTTCACTGTGCCATTCATGCGCACCCGTATTGGAGTGGGAGTGCCCGCTGTCCCACCGGTACCATCAGGCACCGGCTCTTCCGGATTCTCGTCATCGATAAGACCGTTGGCTGCCTGAACTACTCCGGCAAATGGGAATGTGATTCCAATCAAAACGATCAAAACAAGAATAATTTTAGCAAAACGATTCATACTTCACCTCCAGGTGTTTCGTTTTTGCCTCCGTGTTTGTGGGACCCACCTGACAAATCCAGGTGGTTTTCCAAAACTCACAAATAACTGACTGAGTTCTGGTTAACTATCCCTGCCGGCGAACCGGAAAGCTATAATTTTTCACCGTCAGCACAGAAGTAGCAAGAAGCGTACCAACGAATATTTTCAGAAAGATTTTTGCTTGGATTTGAAGGTAGTTATTACTGCAAAATTAGGTCACCCCAGGTTGTCGGGTTCAAAAATCGGCGATTACGGGCGCTCGAAACCATTGAATCCTGAGCTGCTTTTCCAGGGTTATCGTCATCGGATACCGATACGGCAAATCCAAAATGCATCCCGCTGTACGGTTGAACATTGAACACCGACCACGGTATGGCCGCTTCCACTTCATATCCATTATCAATACTTCTTGAGGCAATTAAAACTTGGGAAAGTGAACCTCGAATAGTGGCAGGATAATAGAGATACGCTTCCTTTTCACCCTCTATGACTTTCTTTCCAGGAGAAATACCTATCTGATAATCATCTGGTGACAGGTTTTTCGTATAAAAATCACCGTCATAATTCGTATCCATCAATACTTCGAGGCTGTCACCCAGGTAAAGGTTATATCCGGTAGAAATCTGTGAGTAGACATCATCAACAATTTTTACTGCGATATAAAGGTAATTTCCATCATATGCCGCTTTGAAGGACGAATTTAGATCCGCGGAGTTTTTCCAGTTGGAAAGCCCGAAAACGACATACCCGGCAGGAGATTCAGCATTCGGCCAGTCACTCCAATCACCGTCCATCATAGGGGTGAATTGAATAGCCGTCACTACCGAATCCGAGCGGGTGGACGGCGGCAAAGCCGTCGGCGTACGTGTGAAGCTTGCTTGCTGGGTTACAAAACTGTACGCGGCTGGAATCGTTGGAGGCGGTGTGGGTGTACTGTTGGGATCAAACGGTATTACCGTATTTGTTAAAGTAACGGTAGCAATTTCAATCGTTGAGGTACTTGTGGCCGTAGGCACGTCAGTAGACGTTTCTGTCGGCGGAATACTGGTTTCTGTAGGTAGAGCGATGGGCGGAGGAAACGTTGGCGGTAATGCGTCTGTCGGGGTATGTTCAGGAGTTGGTGAAGAAACCTCAACTACAGTCGGCACAACGGGTTCGGCAGCAGTGGACAAATTACAGCTTAATAACACCATGGCTATGATGATTATTCCCATAACCCGCTTGAAAGTACCACTCATTTGTTCCTCCAACTTAACTGTTGATCCTTGTGTTACTTTATTACAGAACGTATTATAGCAATCATAAAACTATACATCATTTTGAGGTGAATATGGAACTCGAATGGGCCAGCGAACTGGGAGCCGCGATAACAGTTTGCGATACAGATGGCACAATTTTGTATATGAATGACAGGTCCGCGGTTACGTTTGAAAAATACGGCGGGTTCAACCTGATTGGCAAGAACCTGATGGATTGTCACCCCGAACCTGCCCGCTCCAAATTGGATGATTTGCTACATAATCCAAAAGTAAACGTGTATACCATCGAAAAAAAAGGAATAAGGAAAATGATTTACCAGTCTCCCTGGTTTAGGGATGGAGTTTTTTCGGGCCTTATAGAAATCTCACTCCCTCTTCCGGAGACAATTCCTCACTTTATCCGGAAGTAATACGAAAACAGGTCACAAATCAACCATCGGATAAATATTTGAGAGTCTACTTTTTTGATCGTTTCAGATTGGTTATTGATTCAATGTGGTATGTCTGTGGGAACATGTCGACAGGTGTAATGGAATCAATTGAATATCCTGAAGCCGCCATTGTTTTCAAATCGCGCGCCAGTGTGGATGGATCGCAGGAGATATAAATCATCTGGGCTGGTTTTGCTAACATCAATGCCTTCATGGCAGCCGGCGCAATACCCGCTCTAGGTGGATCAATAACAACAAGATCAGGTTTTATATCCAATTGCGGTAGGATTACCTCAGCCGCACCCTGATAGAGTTCAACATTCTCGAAGTCATCCAGATTGACCGCGAAATCATTGCAGGCGTCTTCTGACGATTCAATGCCAATTAATCGTCCTACCCGTTTTGCCAGAAACCGGCTGAAGAAACCAACTCCGCAATAGCAATCCAATACCGTCGAATGATTGTCAATTTCTGCCAGACTTTCTACAATTTCCACCATCTTTTCTGCGATTTCATTGTTCGTCTGGAAAAAAGAACCGGCAGAAACCTGAAAATTTTGACCTTTAATAGAAAACTGATTAAACCCTTCTCCGGAAAGCACCATGTCCCCTGCCTTGCTGCGGTAAACAACATTTAGGGGAAAATCCACCTCAAATTCCGGTGGATTGTTAGAAGCCCCTGTCAGAAATATTAAAGGCGTTCCCACACCATCGTCCCGGACAGATACCCGTTCAATTCCAGACCCTGGTTCAAATTCTATCGTTTTTAATAAATGGTTGATCGGTTCCTCAACGATCAGGCATTTTTCAATAGCAATAACATCATGAGACAGGGCTTTTTGAAAACCCGGTTTTCCTTCAGGATCAAGATGAAATTGCACATGGTTCCTGTAAGCGAATTGCCTGGAGGATGAAACAACCGGGTTTACAGGGATATTTTTAAGTGAGCCTACCCTATCAAGTTGTTCAATCAATATTGCTCGCTTAATTTCAAGTTGAGCCAAGTAATTGATATGCTGATACTGGCAGCCGCCGCATAAACAATAATAAGGGCATTCAGGAGAAATTCGATCAACAGAAGATATGACAATATTTTCAGGAAAAGCCGTTCGAACACCATTTCTGTCATACAGCGTTTCCACAGTCACTGTTTCGCCTGGCAGGGTAAATGGAATAAAAACAATACTCCCATCATCCATATTGGCTAAACCGTTACCTTTATAGACCATTTGCCTGATTTTTATATCCATTTTTACTCAATCCTGCTATTTATTTTATTTTTTCACCAAATAATGATTTGTGACCTACTTCACAGACATTATTTTGCATTTATTTGAGTTTTTATCTCTTTTTTACTGGAATAGTGATCTACAAAAATATAAAATGAAATCACCTCCTAATTGAATATGAAAGCGAGTTCCTAATGGATAAAAATATATCATTTTTCCATTCCATCCGGGGAAAATTAATTCTTTATTTCCTCGGCATTTCTATGATCCCCCTATTGACAGTAAGTGTTCTCTCATACATTCAGAGCCAGAATGCTCTGAGGGAAAAGACTATTGAACAGTTGGATGAAGCAGCAAAAAACAACTCCGCGAACATCACTGATTGGCTGGATAGCCGGAGAAAAGATCTGCAGGTTATGTCATCCAATGCCCGGATACAATCCATGGATCCTGACGCGACTAAATCTGCCATTGACCAGTTTTATACTGGCTGGGGCCGTTATGAAACCATGGTAGTGGTGGACACATCCGGCAAATCAATAGCGACCAATGACAATACTCAGATGGATCTTTCGGACCGGGCTTACGTTCAAGAGGCTTTCAAAGGGTCCATTGTTATTTCGCAGCCGGTTATTTCCAAAGCAACCGGGAACTTGATCATCGCCATTGCCGCGCCGGTTGTGGCTGATTCTCAAACGGTTGGCGTTGTCCTGGCTACTGTTCCTACCACGTATATCGCCAACCTGATGAGCAGCGCTCAACTCGGCAACACAGGTGAAGCCTACATTGTGAATTCAGACAGTT
>CAYOKC010000137.1:0-3392 GCA_964404415.1 uncultured Leptolinea sp.
CCAATGCACCGCTGCAGGTGAACCTGCCGGTACATCCGGCGAATCCGTGGCGACATAAAGTCACCGTGATCAAGCAGCACAATACCCTCAGAGTCAACCAGAACGCTATCACGCCATTCATTCCTGTCCAGGCTCATCGGGGTTCCCGGACCTGCAGGTATTAGCTGTTCAACACCTTCCCAACTTCCGTGGCCCAGATAATAGGCTTCGAGAACGTTTGATAGCATGGGCCTGAACGGGGGATAAAAATTAAAAACCCTGAAGTACAGATAAAAGGTTGACCCCAGGATCAAGATCAACACAATAATGAACACAACCGTGAACGATTGCAGCAACAACAGGAATAGCCGTTTACGGATCGCTTCAGAAGCAACTCTGATCTCAGTCTGGTTCATTCGACGTATTTATACCCATATCCATGAACGGTAATGATATGGTGGTTTCCGTCATCATAGCGGTCGATCTTACGACGCAGGTTACGGATGTGCGAATCGATGGCGCGTTCATAACTCCCGAATGAAACCCCGCGGATCATATCAAGCAACTGCCCCCGGGAGAAAACTTCTCCCGGTTGGCTGCTCATAACAGACAGGATATCAAATTCCGTGGGGGTAAGCGATACCTCGCCCAAAGGCAGCAACGCCCGGAAATGATCGCGCTCCAGGCGTATTGCCGGAACATTCTCAACGGCTACTTCGGGGTGACCCTCCATTCGGCGGAGAACAGCCTGCACACGCGCCACCATTTCGCGGGGACTGAATGGTTTTGTGATGTAGTCATCCGCTCCGGTTTGAAATCCATCCAGTTTGTCAGCTTCGCGGTGACGGGCCGTCAGAATGATCACTGGTATCTTGCTGTGCAGCCGGAGACGCCGGCAGATCTCCATTCCGTCCATCTCGGGCAGCATCAAATCAAGCAGGATCAATGCGGGGTGAATGGATTCAGCCAGCTTCAGACCGGTTAATCCGTCAGCCGCCGAAACAACCTCAAATCCACTGGCAGCCAGATAGTCACGGCAGATCTCAACGATTTGCTGTTCGTCTTCAATGATCAGGATCGTCTTTCCCATATAGAACCTTCCAGTTTCATTAAACCATAAACCGGTTTTGTGAGGAATTATGGAGGGTTTTCTCCACAATCCTCGACAATTTCTTCATGGATTCTTTATGTCGATCTTTTTAAGATAATAGGTGACAGTCAACGGATTACCACAACAGAACAAATCACTTGAAATGAGATCTGCTGACCGGTTAGACGCCGAACCCAACCATTGATCAAAGGAGTGATTATGTCATCAATCTCAAGCATCAGCAGCAACCAGTACATCCTGCAATACCTGCAGCAGCTTGTCGGTTCAACCAGCACATCTGCAACGGCCGGCACATCAGGCTCATCTGAAGTTTCCGGCGTAAACGGTATGACACCTCCGCCTCCGCCTCCCCCCGGAGGCATGCGCGGCATGGGTGGACCTGACAGCGCGGAAATGTCCAACCCGGCAGAGTTTTTCAATAGTCTGGAAGAGCTTCAGGAATCCGATCCTGAAAAATTTCAGGAGGTAGTATCGTCCATTGCCGATCAATTGGAGGAAGCGTCAGAAGATGAAGATCTTTCTTCCGCCAATTCAATGCTTTCGGACCTTGCTGCGAAATTCCGTGACGTGGCCAATGGCGGAGACATCTCACAACTCAAACCACCCGAACCACCGGCCAATCCCGGAATGATGCCCCCCGACGAGCAATATGCCCAACAGGAGCAGAATCTGCAAAACAGCATTGCTTACAGCAGCTCCTCAACATCGCAAAACACCGTGCAATCAAAGCTGAACGAATTATTCACCAGCATTTTCAGCAGCCTGAACACCATCTGATCCCTCGCCGGGTTTTCTGAAAAGAGGCGGCCACACTTAACCGGGTGATCGCCTCTTGCATTATGCAGAAGAATATTATTTTTTACCTACAAGTTCGACCGCGTCAATTTCGTTCCACCCCCACCCGTTGACCCTCTGATCCAGGGTGACGCGCACGCTTCGCACCGGTTTGTTGAAGGCCGTATCAACGGCGACGGTCATCATGTCCGGGCAGTCTTTCACCCTTTCCGGGTATCCTTCCCAGATGACATGCCGTTCCCCGTCTTCGGTCAACACAGCAACTTCCGTCACCTGTGACGGATTGAAATTCTGGTAGATATTGATTTCAACCGGTATGACCGCTTCCGCGTATTCCAGTTCGATCCATTCAATCGTATCTTTATCCGCCGCCGCCCAGGCAGTGGCACTGTCAGCGCAGGCGAATGTATCCGGTTTGCCGGCCGCCTGCATGGCCGACCATTTATCCTCCAGAAATTCCGAGCTGGCAGCCGCCTTCACCGCCCACTGACGGATCTCACCCGGCCGCGCGGTGGGAAGGAAATCGTCAATATTCAGGGGTGTCGGCGTTTGAGCAGGCGTTCCTGTCAGGGATAGTTGTTTTGTTGGCTTCATGGAAGGATCACTATTCTGCAAAAACGCGGGCAGATCACCTTTCTGGAATACACAACCTGCCGTCAACAGAAAGACGGTGACGAATATTGCAGTCACAGGCAGCCGGGTGGTTTTCATAGATTGACCAATTCCATCAGGCTACGGTTTTATCACACTTTTCCTAATACGGAAACGTGCGAACCGGGATCGGGGTGATTGGTTATTCCGCCGGGATAAATGCCAGTCCGGCCATACCGGTCAGACGCCCGTTGAGGAAGAACCCGCTCATCCTGTCACCGTTCGGCGCGTACCATTCATACGTTGACTTGACCACATCGTCGGCATGATACGATTCACGCAGGAAACCGGGTGATTTCAGAAGATTGGCCATATCGGCATACAGAATGACTTTGTCTTTCTTGTATATGGCATCCAGTTTGTCATAATTGGTTTTGGTCACGGTATCCAGCTTGTAATCTTTGGGGCGCGCGCTTGCCGGCGCGATAGACTTTTTGTACACCAGTCCGTTTGTCAGAACACCGATATACGCCTTCATGCCGTCAGGGAATTCATATATATAGGTGTCTTTGTGGTCCGGGCGGGGTTTGAAGTTTTCGGTACTTTTCTTTCCTTTTAATCCGATGAGTCCGTCAAGCTCGGTTTGTTTGGTTTTGTTGATCACCACATTGACAAATCCCTGGTAATTCTTACCGGCCATCCAGCCTGTGTAATTCGTGGGCGCAGGTTTCCCCGCCGCCGGATTTGAACCGCCTGCCGAAGCAGCCGTCGCTTTCGGTGCTGCTGCCGGAGCGGCAGCCGTATCGCTGGTTCCCACCAGTTCAACGGCGTCAATTTCACCCCAGCCCCATCCCATAACGCGCTGATCGATGGTGACGCGCAATTTATTTACTTTGATCATCTTAGTCAGCTCGAT
>CAYOKC010000137.1:3492-5288 GCA_964404415.1 uncultured Leptolinea sp.
GTGGGATTAATAAATTCGGCGCTGTTTTCCGCGTCCGCAGTATCCGGTTCAACAACCGGTTCCGCAGGAGCTTCTTCCGAAGGTTCTTCCGGTTGTTCCTCCGTCACCGGTTCAGGTTCCAGCCCAAAATTTGGGTCGGGGTCAAAGAATTTCACCGAACCAAGTACGGCGTCAAACACCGGAGAGAGTTCGTTCCATTTGTCTGACGGAGAAAAACCCATCATGGTGAATTGCTGCTCATCCGTCACCATGGCAACGACCATCTTCCCTTTTACGTCTGTCCCTTCATAGCTGCCGGATACATCGGCCGAAAAGCCATCCACTCCGGCCACTTTCATTGTCTTTGGTTTGCTTACTTTTAAGTCACCGCTCTGTTCGGAAACTTTTTCCATCAGTGATTCGTTCGTGGTGCCTTTGATTGTCAACCCGCCCATTACAATGATTCCGGGGCCCACCTTTTCATTTCCACCGGGAGCGACCATGTTGACGATCCCGATCACGTCTTTGAAGTCAAAATCTTTAGCTTTGCGAATGGAAAAACCGCCGCCTTTGCTGCTGTATTCATCACCAAGGTATTTATCTGAATCGCCGGAAGAAGATTTGTCACCTGCGAAGAGTGAGCAGGCCATCACCAGCAGCATTAAAGCCGAGAAAAAAACCAAGACGCGCTTTCTATTCGATCTCATTTTGCCCTCCAAAAACGTGACACTCTATTGATTAACGATTGACAGGACGCTTTCACCCAGCCGGATCAGCCGTTCCAAATCCGCTGGTTTATCCAATCTCTGTCCTTTAATTGTTATCTCATAATTCGCCGGCTTGATCCTGATCAACGGCCGGTTCTTATCCGGCCATTCTGTTAACTGCCTGAGAATCGATGATCGGGTTAATAATTCCGGGTCGAAGCGTTCATCTGCCAGGCAAATATAGTCAGCGGACAGGCCGGGGGGATTCGGGCTTATCTCCCGCAGGCCGGCGTATTCCGGCGGCAGGAACAATCCAGGTGAGCCGCCCGATAACCGGGGGCCGATCAACAGGGTAAATTCGGGAGGCGATATCCATTTCGCCGTGAAACGGGTATCGCTTTGAATATTGGATGATCCTGAATCATCCACCTGCCCGATCGATTCAGACCGCGCTACCAGTTCCCAGTTTTTGGCGGATAACTGTGTCCCCCAGGCCAGCCTTTCAGCGATGTTGGTATAGTTCCACCCACGTTGAAGTGCCATTTCCTGGATTTCGCGCTGATTTCTGGCTTTCGCCTGATGGGTAAAGAAGAATATCGCGGCTACCACAACACCGGTGACACCCACCACAATCAAACTGGAAGTAAGATCGTCCATTTTCACCCCTCCACTATCACTCAAGCATCATGAATAAAAATACCAGAAAAAAGCAGACTGGTATTCCGAAAAAAGCAGCCAGAATAAATACCAGCACCCGGGAGTCCAATTGCTGCAAAGGTGATGGCTTCGCGGACTGAGAATGGATTTCGAAATGGGGCAGATTGGCTTCCAGTAACTCATCAGCCATGGCTTCCAGCGATGACACCCATCGGTTGACAGTATCCTGGTCTATCTCTCCCGTGGTTTTGGTGGGGGGTTCATATAGGTGAAAATTCAACATACCCGGAGTCAGTACCACCTGACGGTAGGTTGCCCATTCGGCCCCTTCTTTCATCAATACGCGGATGGATTTTGCCGCCCGCACACCTTCCAAAAAGTCGCCCAGCCATGAAGTGTTTGCCGGGTAGAACGCGAGATCATCCAATCCCGGCACCTGTGAGAACGCAGGTT
>CAYOKC010000137.1:5298-9871 GCA_964404415.1 uncultured Leptolinea sp.
TTGTGTTTGCCGCATACCCGCGATCATTTGCGGAGGGATAAAATCGCGCCGGAAGATCCGCAATTGAGCGTTCACAGGTACTGTGACCTGCATATCCATAACGGATCCTTTAAAAATATAAACGTTGACCGCCCTCGCACCAAAATTGCGGGAGTAGTGCCGGCCGTTGATCATATACATCCGCCCGGTAAATCCCAATGGCGTGAAGATATCATCCCAACGCCGGGCGTTGCGCACTGAAGCCAGGAAATAAAAAAGCAATGGGACCACACTGATAACCAGTATGGAAATAGTGATGATCACCGCGGGCATGGGGGATGATGTCGTCATCAAGATCCTTTTCTTTAATCTGGTTTATTACATAATCCGGAAGGGTGGAAATCAGATGTATTTAGGCAAGCGCATTACCCGGGCAAATTATTGGAATTAACTCTGTTTTCTCTGGCAAATGAAACGCCCGCGATTCCCGCATGGACTACTCCCTCCAGTTCAGTGGGTGCAGGTACTTATTTCAGGTTGGGAACAGAAATATTGAGAATCTCAGGCAGCGGAGATGATTGGGGAGGAAAAATGCGATACATAAATTATAAGAAAATCACCGGAAAAACCAACCGGTGATTTTTTGATATTCTATTGACCGTATGCCCTATCGTACCAGTCCGGATTCTGTGCCACCCAGCCTTCTTTACCTTCACCGAAAGCCACCTTGATCTTCCACCAGGTCAAATTATCGGCGTTTTCAGGGCCGCCGGTGATCTCAATATACTCACCGGCATCCAGCATGGTGACAATTCCCGCTGATTTTGACGGCTTCTCCCGCACATTCAGGGGTGGTTCGCCGCCTTCAGGAGTAATGATGTAAAAATCACCCACCCGAAATGCCAGCGCGTTGACGGCTTTGCCGTCTTTCAGCGTGTATGATTTGGCCAGCGTAAGCTGCCCGCCCGGTGTGCCCACCAGTTTCGTACGCCACTCCTCATCAGTCAGCCGGTTGGAACGCGGTTGGGTGAATTCAAAATAGGTAAAGATACCGCCCTGAGCGATATGCAATTTCTTGTTGATCGGTACAATCACATAAATACGGTCGATCCGGCCGACGCCGGCTTCCAAAACGTCATTTTCATAACCGGAAATCGCGGCGATCACCGGGACAGGCGGCAGTTCCATATTGGACCCCATGGCGAGCGCATGGCTTTCAATCGCACCTAATCTGGAAAAAATAACATAGCGGTCTTCTTCGGTCAGCTCCTCGCCGCGCAGTTCCTTTACAGCGATATCTCCCAGTTTGATATATTGCGTCGCGAGCTCATTCATGCTACTGATCATCATGGATAATGGAAGACTCCCATCAGAGGTGTCACCACCAAAATACTCTCGGGACATCAATCCTTCGCCCAACGCCTGTGATATATACCCCAGCCGGTAGAACACATTCGGGTTGGCTTCCACGTAACCCGGCGGCGGCGGCGAACTGGGGGGACCACCTCCGCCTTTCCCTTCCGCCATTTTTGTGTATAGCACGGTATCGTGCTTCAGTTCAGCCCAACTACCCAGAGCGCTGTTGACTTCGCGATTCCGCCAGACATCCGTCTGCATCACCGGCGGATAGGCTTCTCCTTTAGGCTTCACCTGTGAAGTAAAAGAATAAAGCCAGCCGGAATAGAACGTACCCAGCCAGTCTGATTGCTGCTGAGCCTGAACTTTTTCCGTCAACATTTCCATTTGAGGTAGATAGTTCTCGTATTGATCTTCCCCGGCTGACTTCTGGGTTTCCAGCGCGGTATCCGACCCAAATGCCGCCATCAGGTCCAACCCGGACGGGAACTTTCGGGGGTTGGTTTGCGTGCCGACCTTGTCGAATATCAGGTTCTGAAAGATCATCGCATCGAGCGTGAAGCGCTGGCCCATCATGCGCCAGCTGCGTTCAGCGTCCAGCGATTCCGATGTATTTTCAAAGGCGGAATTGATCTGCGGCCGGGGCAGCCGGTCGACATTCGAAAGGAACGTCTTCCATGTGTCATCATTGGCCAGGTCTTCGAGACTGGCATCCATTCCAAATACCGAGTCCATCAACACAGCCAGTTCAACCGGCCCGCCGTCATCGGTCGGGCCAATAACAAATGCTAAAGTTTCCATAAACCGCAAATAGCGGTTCCAGGTATTCCCGTCAGCGCGCATCGCGCGGGTGATGATCAATGGCGCCCTGGAAGGTTCCGGGGTGTTTGTGAATTTGAAGTAGACACGCCCAACCCAGGTCATGGCCCTGAAATAGTTTTCCAATACCGGATCGCCGGCATAATGGCTCACCGGTTTGTATGCCCCGTAATCATCGATGAAGTCAGGGATCAGGACAGATGTATCACGCCCGGCCGCATTGCGGATCTGCTCGATCTGAGGCTGGACACGCTCTTTGATCTTTTGCGGCAAGTCTGCCCGCGGGTCAAACAATACCAGCGCCACCGCCAGATAATCCTGCGCGAGCTGAATATCTTTTTCAATGGATGTGCCTCTGGCAGCCGGCAAACCCCGGGTGACTTCATCGTAAGCCACCCTGACGATTTCGGCCGCTTCGTCGTTCAATGTTGATTTTTCCAACTGTTTCAGCAGGGCGTCAAAATTGACGTGCAGCGCGTGGAATGCCGCGTCGGTAGCGAGGTAATACGGTTGTCCATAGGCTTCCCCCACCTTGTCACGAATATCCGAGAATTGTTCGTCACCGGTATGCAGAACAACAAAACCATTTTGCGAGAGAAATGTTTTTTGTTCGCGGGTGAATCCGGCCATCACTTCGGGATTTTCAACCATCTCCAGGTTGACCGGCAGTTCATCCCCCTGCTTCACATAGGCTGCCTCTTCCCATTCTTTCAGTGTGGATGTGCCGAAAGACTTAAGGTTCGCGCTTGCAGGTACAACACCCTCCATCGCCAGCAGTTGACTGCAAACTATCAAACCGGATACACCTACCAGAAATGACTTCTTTTTCATGCAAACTCCACGGGAGAGAACAAAAATCACGGCAGGTACTAATTTCCACCACTACGTTAATTTTAGTGATTTTTATGGTTATGTCTAATCAAAAAAATCCCGCCCGGAGAAAACCGGACGGGACCGTCAATAATTATGCAATGGGTATTACTTTGGTTTTAACCCGGCGTTGATCTTGACCGCCAGTGGGCGATACTTATCCGCCAGGCTGGTGGGAAACTCCACATTGACCATTTGCATATTACCGTCCACTTTAATACCGGTCACAATGCCTGTTGTATCTATGCCGCTGATGGAGTAGGTGATCTGCCAGCCGCCGCTATCCACCCTGTCGCGCCGCAGAATGGTCACATAGCCTTCCTGATTCTCGATGGTGGTCTGCATGGCACCGAAGATCGCCGTGTCATCAGGCATGGTCTTGTCATTCCACGGAATGGTGAACCGCTGCATAAAAGCCGATCCATCCGGCGCTTTATATTTTTCCAATGCGTCAGCCGGGTCCAGCCACCAGCCGGCTGGAATGGCAACGTCGAATTTGCCGTCTTTATCGGTATACGTATACAACTCGCTATAGGGAATTTGTGACTGGATGAACGCGCTGTCAACTTTCAGACTGGCGTACACACCCTGGTATAACGCGAGATACGAATCAACCAGTGCCGTTTGGGTGAAAAAGCTGGTCTGCTTTATTACCGCGCCTTCACGGTCATAGTACGTTTCAAACATAAAGGCAATGCCTGATATGGTCACCGTCTTGGATACAAATCCGGTCCCTTTTGCCGCCTCGATCCCGCGGCTGACTTCTTTGTAATCCGCGATGGAGTCTTTATTCCTTGCTTCGTACGCGTTGATGTAATTGGTAAATGCTTCATCATCCAGAGGATTGATGGTGTTGATCGCCGAAAAAGCGATGATCCCGCGGGCTTTCGCGTCAGACGAGACAAAGGAAATCGCGGAAGGTTCCTGCAATTTCCAGCCCATAGGCAGTTTGGCGGAGACCGATCCTTTTGAATGGGTATACGGATCGGCAGATAGCTCCGGTATGGCTTCGGTATCGCTTCCGGGTTCAGCCTGCCCGGCTTGCGGTTGAGTTTCAGCTATGGCGGCGCCCTCCACGGTAGAGATCACACCAATGGCGCCGTCACTGCCGGCAACAATGAGCAAGGTGCCTTCCGTGTTAAAGGCCATGGAGCCTGGAACGGCCGCGATCTCTTCAAAATAGGCTACCTGTGATCCATCCAGCAGATTCCACAGATATACGTTACCCTGTGAATCGACGCCGGCCAGAAGGCTCATATCGGGCGAATATACCGTATTGACGACCTCTCCGGCCAGCTTCGGCATTTCCACCGGTAGGCGCATTTTACTTCCGGTATCAATCTGGAACACCATGTTGATCAACCCGCGTTCTTTAGGCTGCACACGGGTGCCGCCAATAGCGATCAACGAGCCGTCCGGCGAGTAATTGATCGATGTGATCGCTTCCGCGTCCATGGCGGCGGTTTTCCGGCCGGTTCCCGAATCCGTCAGATACAGGCGGTTGTCGGTACTATCAGAAGCCACAAATTTTCCGTCCGCCGACCAGGCT
>CAYOKC010000138.1:0-9798 GCA_964404415.1 uncultured Leptolinea sp.
AGGTTCAAGCGTTCCGGCTCGCCCAGGGTGGAGATCAACTCTTCATGTACGATCTTGATCACCTGCTGCGCCGGGTTCAGCGCGCGGGAGACTTCAGCCCCCACGGCACGCTCACGTACGCCGCTGGTGAATTTCTTTACCACAGAGTAATGAACGTCAGCTTCCAATAATGCCAGCCGCACTTCGCGCAGCGCGGCATCCACATCTTCTTCAGAGAGTTTGCCTCTCCGTCGTAGCTGGGTGAAAACCTGGTTTAGCCGTTCAGATAATGATTCAAACATAGAATTTTTCTTCGGTATTCAAGGACGACAAGTATACCCTGAAACGGTTTTTCTTCAAGTGCCGGTAAGAATGTTAAAGAATGTTAATGGAATTTAGTTTCACGATATAGAGTAACGAAAATATAAAAGCAGGGTTATTACTGAAAGAGAAACCGCACACAGAGTACCAGTGTGTTTACAAGGAGAATTTAATGTCAAAAATTGCCATTGTTACCGATAGCACGGCCACTATTCCCGCTGATTTGTTAAAACATTACCCTGTTTTTGTCGCGCCCCTTCAGGTGATCTGGGACGAGAAATGCTACCTGGACGGCATCGATATTAAACCCACCGAATTCTATGACCGGTTAAGCCATTCAAGCACCATGCCGTCTACCTCTCAGGTGACGCCGGCCAATTTTATGACCGTCTATGAAGACCTGGTTCGTCAGGATTATCAGATCATCAGCATTCATATCTCACAAAAATTAAGCGGCACGCTGGATTCCGCCACCCAGGCTAAACACCAGTTCCCGGGCGCCCGCATTGAATTATTTGACTCCGCCACCACGGCCATGGCTATGGGTTTCCAGGTGCTGGCTGTCGCGCGGGCGGCGTCATTGGGCGCTTCGATGGACGAGTGCCTGGCGGTCGCAAAAAAAGCCCGCGAACATACCGGCGTCCTTTTCATGGCCTCCACGTTAGAATTCCTGCACCGCGGCGGACGCATCGGTGGAGCGGCCCGTTTCCTTGGCACCGCCCTTGACCTGAAACCCATCCTCGAAGTCCGTGAGGGACGGATCGAAGCTGTTGAGCGCGTGCGTTCCATTAATAAGGCCGTTGACCGCCTGGTTGAGCTCGCGGTCCGCCGCATTGATTCACGCTCCCCCATCCGCCTGGCCGCCATTCACGCGAATGATCCTGAAAACGCCGCCAGCCTGCTGGAAAAGGTGAAAAGCAAGTTCGGCATAACCGAAATCAGCGAAACCATGGTCGCCGAGGTCAGCCCCGTGCTGGGCACCCATACCGGTCCTGGAACCGTGGGAATCGCTTTCATGGCCGGCATGTAAATTTGTTACAATCCAGGTATTCCTGAAATCCCTGGAGGCTTTAATGCGTGTGTATCCGTCGGTTGGCCTGCAAGTTGCTGACATTCTTCTGCCCGGCCGGGGTATTGACATGCCGAAATGGGCTGTCATCGCCTGCGATCAATTCACATCACAACCCGAATACTGGGAAAAAGTAAAACAAACCGTTGGCAACTCGCCTTCGACGTTTAATTTGATCCTCCCCGAAGTTTTCCTGGGCAAAAGCGATGAAGAATCCCATGTCCAGGCAACCAACCAGACCATGATTTCCTACATGGATCAGGGTCTTTTCAGCGCTTTTGAAGGCCTTGTGGCGGTTGAACGCCAGGTCGGGACTGCCGTCCGCAAGGGGGTCATGCTCGCGCTTGATCTGGAAAAATATGATTTTAACCGCGGTTCCCAGTCACTGATCCGCGCTACCGAAGGTACGATCCTTGACCGCCTTCCACCGCGGATCAATATCCGCAAGAATGCCACCCTGGAGCTCCCCCACATCCTCGTTCTGGTGGATGACCCGCAGAAAACTGTGATCGAGCCGGTGCTGGAATCCGTTAAAAATGAGCAGCCCCAGTATGATTTTGACCTGATGCTCGGCAGCGGTCACATCAAAGGGTGGAAGGTGACGGATACCAGAGTGGAAAAAACGATGATCGCCGCGCTGGAAAAGCTGGGCGATCCGGAAACATTCCAGAAAAAATACCGGGTGGGTCCCGAAAAAAGGGTGTTGCTCTACGCGATGGGTGACGGCAACCACTCTCTGGCCACCGCTAAATCCGTATGGGAAATGAACAAAGCCCGGTTGGGCATGGACCACCCCTCCCGTTACGCGCTGGTGGAACTGGAAAATCTGCACGATCCGTCACTGGTGTTTGAACCCATTCACCGTGTGTTGACCGGGGCCAACCCCGAAGCGATCCTGGCCGGAATGCATGCGTTTTACGGGGCACGCCTTAAGATCGAAACGGCAGATACCTTTGACAGTATGGTCGAAAAAGTGCGCTGTCATACCGGTTTCTCACAGCGTTTCGGCATGTTGACAGCAGGCGGCTTCCTGGTTGCCGAAGTGCTTCAACCCGATTCCAACCTGCCGGTGGGAACGCTGCAGGCTTTCCTGGATAAATGGCTGCGGGACGCGTCAACCGTGACGATCGACTACGTTCACGGCGATGACGTTCTGGCTGACCTTTCATCGAAACCCGGAAACGCCGGTTTTTACCTTCCGGCCATGTCAAAAGACGAGCTCTTCCGCACCGTCATCCTGGATGGCGCCCTGCCCCGCAAGACCTTCTCGATGGGGGAAGCCCATGAAAAACGTTTTTATCTGGAAGCCAGAAAAATCGCCTGAGTTTTGTGAGATAAAGAAAAAGCGATCGGAGAATTTTTCCGATCGCTTTTATGTTAGTTATTGGAAGCTTGAGAATGACCGTTCAGCAGTACCGTACTGAGTTCCGAGAAGACCGGGGTTAAACGATCCGGAAAGGTCTGGTCAACCCACTCGCTGCGCACGAGTGTTTTTGAATACGGAATGCCGGTAAGGATTTTCGCGGTATTCAGGAGGGGGTTATTCTTCAGGCTATCACTCCAGCTTTCCATGGTGGCTTCTTCCCATTTGGCATTGCCGATACCCACCGGAACAATGCCGGCCAACTGTTTGCGCTGACGCAACACCAGTTGAATGGTATCCGCGGTAGGTTTGCGGTTCTGCATGGAAAGCATCAGGGGGACGAATACCTTATCTGTGGCCGCCGAAATGGCCATGGACACCAGGAAAGGCGCGGTTCCGGTATCCACCAGAACGATCAGGTCATCAGAGAACGAAGCTTCTTCCAGCGCGTATTTCAGGATATCCGGTGACTCGCCCATACTCAGCAGGCTTGTCACGCGGTAATCAGCGGGGATGACAAAAACATTCTCATTGTATTTAGACCGCATCAATGATTTTTGTACCATTGAACGGGTATCACCGCCTTCGCGAACGGTTTCCAGCACGGTGAAAACAGTCGGCCCGGCTTTGCCGTCAATTGTCGTGCGGGCTTCAGAGCCGCAGAAAAGTGTGGTGCTGCCGCCCTGCGGATCAATATCTACAATGATGATGCGTTTTTTGTAGAACTGAGTCAGGTAACTGGCCATCAAACCGGTGATTGTGGTTTTCCCAGTTCCGCCCTTCATGGACGTAAAGGTCGTTATCATAGAGCATTTACCTCAAATTATGTATTACCCGACCAGGTGTTTTTGTTTCATCAATCGCCGGGGTGAGCTGCCAACCTGCTTTGATTTGGCTTTACCAAATATCTGATATTATAATCTCATTACTCGAAATTACGATCATTCGTCTTCCGGTCCATTCCAGAGTGAGGATAAGCCTTGCAACAACGTTCTAACTTACCCGGCACAACGCTTACGATAGCCTTGATAGTCAAGGTTTTTGTGTCACTGTCACTCGTCTTGTTATCCATAGTAGTGATCTTATTCTCCACCCGGTCTGCGGTAGGAATAGCGCGGACACCCGGTACACCCAAACCAACCCTGACCAGGCAGATCAAAACGCCGATAGTGCTTTTCTGGCGTAAAACCTCAGCTCCTACCGCCACAAAGCTTATAACATCTACACCGACAACGGCGCAAAAACCGCCGCAAACCAATCCAACCAACGCGGCAGTCCAGCCGACAGGCATTCCGGCATCTCCCACCGTCCAACCCCAACCGACCCAGGTTCCACCCACCCAGGCCCAGCCGACTGCCGCGCCCGCTCAACCAACCGCGGCGCCCGTAGGGATCGATGTTCCGGCCATCCAGCCGGTATTTCAAATGCCTGATCAGCCTATCCGGTCTGATAACCTCGCGTTCTTGAAACCTGTCGGGCAATTGGGAAAAGGCCGTATCAACCAGGTCCTCTGGGGACAGCCCGGGCAGACCGGCGGCGTATTGCTGTCCATCACCAATGGCGGTTTCTTCAATCTTGACCCGGCAACCGGAGCTGAGACCAACTCGGTATTCATGAGTGCGGGCATCTCTAATGCCGTCATCAGCCCGGATGGCTCCCGCCTGGTGACAAACGGGAAAGACAATGCCATCCTAATCTGGAAATATGGAACAAATGAAGCCATCGCCCGTATTGATACCGGCGGAAAAGTCATCTCTTCACTGGCGTACAGCCCGGATGGAAAGTCAATACTGGGTTCCGGAGCCGATGGAAATGTATATATATGGAACGCGGCTGACGGTGCCTTACTCCAAACCCTGGAGGGCAGCGGCAATCCCATCCGGTCATTGCAGATCAGCCCGGACGGACAACTGGTTGTCGCCGGTTCTGAAGACAAAACACTCTCCATGTGGAATGTTTCTTCCGGGATCCGGTTCATCTCCATCACCGCGCATTACAAACCGGTGAATCTGGTTACGATCAGCCCGGATTCCAGGATCGCCGCTTCAGCCAGCGATGACAATACATTCATCCTGTGGGATACAACGAATGGCAAACAGATCCGGCTGACGTCGGTACAATCCGGTGTGCGCGGTCTGGCTTTTACCAAAGACGGCACAGGAATTGTCTCTGGCGAACAGAATGGCACTATCAGCCTGTGGGACACCACCACAGGCAAGCTGGCAAAGACGATCGGCAAGGTTCCCGGTGAAGTCAACTCGATCGCGTTCAATGCGGATGGATCGTTGATGGCCATCGGCGCGAATACACTGCATATCTGGCGCCCATCTGACGACGTGTTGGTCGCGCCGTTTAAAGGATTTACAAATTCTGTCACCTGCGTCGCGTTTAACCCGGATGCCGGTTTGCTGGCCGCGGGGAACCAGGACGGGAAGATCACACTGTGGTCTCCGCGTGAAAACGCCGAAAAAGCCATTCTTGAAGGCCACGTCGGGAACGTAAATACAATGGTATTCAGCCCGGATGGCCGTTTCCTGGCTTCCGGCGGTGTGGATAATACCATCATCATTTGGGATATCGCGAGTGGTCAGAAAGTCTACATGATCCGCGGTCACAGCGGTGGCGTGCGATCTCTGGCATTCAGTTCTGACGGTTTGCGGCTGGCTTCCGCAGGTGGATGGGTGGATATAACCCTGAAAATGTGGGATATGACCACCGGCAATGGCCTTTATAACATCACCGGTTTTACCAAAGGTGATATTGAACTGGCTCTGCGCAATGGATCAAACATGCTGGCTTCCGCCGGCGGTGATGGTATCATCCGCGTATGGAATTTTGATACCCGCCAGTTGATCTCCTCCCTTGAAAAACACACCCGGGCCGTGCGCAGCATCGTCTTCAGCCAGGATGGCAACCTGATGGCTTCATCGAGCGAAGATGGCAACAGTTACATCTGGGAAACAGGCGGATGGACCATGCTTAAAAATCTCCAGACAAGCGGCTCCAATTCACTGGTCTTTTCTTCTGATAACAAAATACTGGCTGTAGGCGGCGAAGGAATTGAATTCTGGGACGTTGACTCAGGCAATGTATTGACGTCAATGCCCGGAACATCAGGCACCACAATGAAGCTTTCGTTATCGTCAGATGGTAAAGTTCTTGCAGCCGGTTCAACGGATGGCACGATCCGCCTATATGGGATCAAACAATAGGAAAAGTTCGACGATTTCGGGTTAAAATACAAATACTCGAAACCAAATTTCTGTGATGCAGCTTTTGAGGAGGAGTAAACAATGAATAACAACGACAAATCAGTATGGGACGGTGTCATTCTGGTAGCGTCATATCATTTCCTGATGGCCGTTGTCTGCCTGTTGGGATCAGCCGCTACCGTTGTGTTTGCCATAATCCCTAACCTGTCTACGGCAACCGGCAGCCCGCAATCCATCTTTCTGCCGGTCATCGGCGGGATCTTTGGACTCATCCTCAGCATCTGGTATGCGTCCATCGGGTCCGGTCTGATCCGTTTGAAAAACAGTTCGCGCATGGGTGCTGTATTTCTCGCCCTGTTCGGGTCAATTGGCGGATTATTCGTCCTGTTGGGCGCGGGTATCCCCGTGATCAATGGACTTCTCCCGGATGTTGGCGCGGTAACCGGGGTGGCTGTTGCCAGTATTTGCGGATATTCCCTGATGACCTTCCTGGACATCATTGTTCTGGTCTTCCTGTATTCCGGACGCGTTCGCGCAGTTTTCTATGGAGAGCCCTGGACGCCTGAAAGCGCCAGCGTTCCCGGCCTTGGTACGGTAGTCCGCGCGGCCATTCTGGGCGTCCCGATGACCACCCCGGCGGCCATTCCCATGGCGCAGGTGACTCCGGTCATTCCGCAGCCCGCCGCGCCTGCTCCAATCGCGCCTGTAGCAACAGCGCAACCAGTTGTCCCGGCGCATCGCGAACCCCCAACCACCCCTCCGGTTGACGATCTGGATACCCCGGGAGATCTGTTCACAGAACCGGCTCCGAGAAAACGGTAATACCCAACCATCATAGGAGAGGCTGACCAGCAAAAGGCAGCCTCTCTTTTCCGGATTTACTATCCTGTTTTCGGATATCAGGGGTACATGAACAAGGATTTACTTTCAGACTTTATTCCCGTGTTTTCATTGCTGGCAATGATTTTTATTAAAATCTTTGTCATCTGTATGGTTTTTGTCACCATTATCATTATCTTCTTCCTGCCAGTCAATCAGACATCAAACGCCGAAGCATCGGTACCGATAGTGATGGATGCCCTTCCAACCAGCACACTTTCCATTCAAGACGCGGCGATCGCGAACAGTGAATGGTCAAAAGAAAGTGTTGATTTGACCGCCAACCCTATCCCGAGTACACCATTCCCCATCCCCACACTGGCACCAACGCCTACGGTCATCCAGTTCCCTCAGTCTGATCCGGCGGCCGCACAAACCGCGATTGCCAACACCGTCACCATAAGCTCTCCCCTCCAGGGTTTCGAAATTGGAGGATTGCCGGAGTTGATCTCACAGCCTTTTATCCTTCCCCCTCCCGGTGAAGACTCAGGCCACCATGGGGTCGACTTCGCCTTTTGGAGCCGCGGAAATAAACCCATCCTTGGCAACCCCATTATGGCAGTTTTTCCCGGAAAAATTGCCATGTCTGACTCCCAGGAAAAACCGCCTTATGGGTACGCGCTCCTTATTGAGACCCCACTTGATTCACTCCCACAGAATGTGATCCACGCGATCAAGATCCCGACCCAACCCATCGGTACGGTAATCAACAACAAATTGAATTGTCCTGACCTTACGCAGGATCAATGGAATTCTTCCAAAAAATCGTTGTACACATTATATGGGCACATGATCAGCGCACCCGGGTTTAAAACCGGTGACAGCATTCAATCCGGCCAGAATATCGGTTTTGTCGGAAATTCGGGTCTCTCCAGTGCGCCCCATTTGCATCTCGAAATGCGTATCGGACCATCAGGAGCCACATTCCTGAATATGGGCCACTACGACCCGCAGACTACCGAAGAAGACAGGCATAATTATTGCAACTGGCGCGTAAGCGGTGTTTTCCAGATGTTCGATCCTATGCAGCTTCTGATACCCGCGTTGGTTACAAATTAAGCCTTTTACAACTAAATCCTGATTTGATCGCCGGCAAATGAAATCGAAACCTGTTCCCAAAGTGGTGCTGTACCTGCTGGTTCTCTTCATACTGGCTAATATTGGTGTGACGGCATATTTTCTGTTGCCGGTTATACAATCTGAAAAGCATTCCACACCCACTCACGTGCCCACCGCGATAGCCGCGACAAAGAATACACAGACTTCTACGCAAATACCGGAAGCCAGTCCCACGGTAACTGAATTACCTGTGGTGGAATCAACGGAAGAGTTGGTCATTCCCACAGCCCTCCCCACCGGTACTCCCGCTCCCACAAAAATTCCGGTCACGCCCACCCCGACGGTTTCAGGCGCGAATATTGCCGGTTTACACGAACAGGGCGTGTTGATCCTCTCGTTGGCCGATGGTGTGAATTACCATCTTTTTGCCTACAATCCACAATACCTTCCCCTGCTCCGCCTGTCTGATGGTGATTCAGATGATGTTTCACCGGCTGTAAGCCCTGATGGAACCCGCATCGCGTTTTCTTCCAAACGGAATGGCGCCTGGGATATTTACCTGTTGGAGATCGCGTCTGGCAATATCACCCAATTGACCAATACGCCCCAGTATGAAGGCGCGCCAACCTGGTCACCGGATGGCCAGTGGCTGGCATTTGAGCAATATGTCAAAACCGGAAACCTGGATATCTTCCTCCTGGAAGTCAATCATCCGGAAAACGCTCCCCTGCAATTGACAGATGATCCCGCGGCAGATTTCTCGCCATCCTGGATGGCAGGCGGTTCCGGCCGGCAGATCGCGTTTGTGTCTGACCGTTCAGGGAATAACGAGATCTGGATTGCCCGCCTCGATAACTTCAAAGAACGCTTTATCAACGCCTCGCTGGATGCCGATAGTGAAGATACCCGTCCCGTCTGGTCACCGGATGGCCTGTACCTGAGCTGGGCAAAGAGGAACGGCGGAGACGCGTCCATAGTCATCTGGGATTCCAGCAGTATTAATTCGCCTGTAAAAACGGTAGGATCCGGTGACTGGCCTGTCTGGAACCATAGCGGCAATACCATCGCCTCGCGCGTGAGACTGCCAAATCTAACCGCTCTTACTTCGTATGAGATAAATACCGGTCAGATAAATATCCCCTTGATCCGCCTCCCCGGTCCATTGCAGGGCCTGGATTGGCGAACCGGTGAACTAACCCGGATCATTGAAACCCGGCTCGCTGAAGCCCCCTCACCTCAATCTCCGGCTCTCTGGGGGCCCGTCTTGCAGCAAGATCCATTGCCCCAGGGTAAAGATGGGCTTGTGACTCTGGACGGAGTAGCCGCACCGGCACCTGTTTTACTGGATTCTGTGGATGAATCATATAACGCATTACGTTCAAGAATAGGCGGATTGATCGGCTGGGATTTTATGAACAGTCTTTCATCCGCTTTTATGGAAAAAGATACTCCCGCCGATCCCGGCTATATCAATTCCTGGTTATCCACCGGCCGGGCTTTTGAGATCAATGACCTCCCGATGAACTCGGGTTGGATGGCTCTGGTTCGCGAGGAATTCGGGACACAAATTTACTGGCGGATCTACCTGAAAACCCGTCTGCAGGATGGATCACAGGGCCGCCCGATGACAGAAAGAGCCTGGGATATCGTCTCCCGCAATTCAGGTGACCCTACTGTCTATGAAACCGGCGGTAAGGAAACCGGTGTACCCCAGGGCTACTGGATTGACTACACTGAATGGGCAAACCGGTATGGCTGGGAACGCTTCCCTGCCCTGTCCAATTGGATCACCTATTATCCCGGGGCCCGCTTCAAACTCTTCGCGTTGACGGAAGGGTTCGATCTGACAACCGCACTCAACCAGATCTATCCGGGTGAAAATTTCGCCCGCCAGGTCATCCTCCCCACATCAACCT
>CAYOKC010000139.1:0-9174 GCA_964404415.1 uncultured Leptolinea sp.
CCGCCTGAGAGGTCTGTCACCCGCCGGCGGGCGAAGTCCGCCATGTGAACCAGTTCCAACATCTCCATCGTACGCGAGTGAATGTCATCCGCCGGAAGGTTTTGCATGCGCAGCCCGAACGCTACGTTTTGTTCCACCGAACGGTGGGGGAACAGGGCATAATCCTGAAACATCAGGCTGAAGCCGCGTTCATGCACGGGTGTATTCACCAGGTCTACACCATTCCAATACACAGTTCCCGCTTCCGGTTGTTCAAGCCCGGCAATGATGCGCAACAACGTGCTCTTTCCACTGCCCGACCTGCCCAGAAGGCACACGGTTTCACCGGCTTCAACGGAGAAGGACACCCCTTTCAACAGTGGGGCATTATCATAGGATTTTTGAATATCTTTGACGTCAAGCGGCATGGTTTGACCGGTTCGTTAGTTCAGGATTGATCGAAGGAAAAAACTTTCCACTTCTCCATCAGCAGTATACCCGCAAGGCAGACAATCATCAGGAAAGTGGCCATAGCCATCGCCTGACCGTAATTCAACGCTCCGGGTTGGGAAAGGAATCTGTATATAGCAACCGGCAATGTTGGCATCTCAGGTCGGGAGAGGAACGAAGTTGCCCCGAATTCTCCCAGAGATATGGTGAATGAAAAGATCGCGGAAACCAGCGCGCTTCGGGCGATGATCGGCCAGTCCACTTCCAGCCATACACGCGCGGGGGCGGCGCCCAACGTGGCTGCCGCCTGGTGCAACGATTCCGGAATGGACTCCAGCGCCGGAGCGATGGTGCGGATGACAAATGGCAGCGCCACCAGGCTGTGCGCGATGGGAATGAACAGCGGAAAGCTGCGGATATCAAACGGCGGCCGGTTGAAAACCAGAATATACCCCAGCCCCAGGGTGACTGCCGACGTGCCCAGGGGAAGCATCATCAAGCCATCCATCACCCGGGTAAATCTGTTTTTGCGTTTTAACGCCAGTGAAGCCAGCAATCCCAGGCTTCCGGCTATCAAAACCGTTTCACCGGCATACACCAGTGAATTCAACGCGGCTTTTACCGGCGGCACATAGAAAATAGACTGACGGCGGTTGATGAACAACTCGCGGTAATAATCCAGTGTCAGCCCGGTGTTGACCGCCGTGCGCTGGCCGCGTTCCGCCTCCAACCGGGTGACGGACCGAGCCGCCAGAGAGGTCAACGGAAGGACAAACAACACCACCAACCCGGTGACCAGCATGCCGATGACCAGTTTTTGCCGCCACGTTCCCGCGCGGTTATGGCTGGCTTCACGCATACGTGGAACCAACGGGATCTGAACCTGCCGGTTGACCCGGGCGTATACCACGCCAATAAACACAGTGCATAACAATTGAAGGATCGAGATAATGCTGGCCATGGGCAGGTTCAGGCGCTGCAGCGCCTGGTAGTAGACCTCAGTCTCCAGGGTGGAAAAACCGGGACCGCCCAGCATCAAGATCACCCCGAAACTGGTGAAATCAAACAGGAACACCAGCAACGCGGAAGCCAGGATGGACGGTGACAGTAACGGCAGCGTGACTTCCCGGAAGGCGATCCACGGAGACGCGCCCAGCGCGCGGGCCGCGTCCGGCAAGCGGGTATCCAGTTTCTCCCAGGCGCTGCCGGTCACCCGTATGACCACAGCGGTGTTATAAAACACATGCGCCAGCAGAATAGCCTGCAGGGTATTGACAATATTGATCGGCGGAATGGTTGTGTGGACAAGCGCCATCCAGATCAAATTAAACCACCCGCGGGGTCCGTACAACGCGTTGATCGCCGCCGCGGCAACCACAGTCGGCAGGATGAACGGCAGGGTGGTCAACCCGCGCAGGATGGATTTGAGGGGGAAGTCAAAGCGGGTAAACAGATAGGCGGCCGGCAGCCCCACACCCAGTGTTAGAACGGTTGAAAGCGCCGCCTGCCACAGGGTGAATCCCAATGGTTGAATTACCCGGTTCCAATTCATGGCCGTATCAGAAGCCGCTTGCCATGATTCGTGGAATACAGCCCCCAGGGGATAGAAATAGAAAAATAACAGGAACGCTCCGGGCACAAGCCACAGCAGGATTGATTGGATCAATCCGTTGCGGAAGATCAAAGGGGCAGGCGTCAATACCTGCCCCCTCTTGCGAATGGCATTCAGTACTTTGTTGTGACCGGGTTTCTCATTTGGTTTCATCTGCCGCTATTTGAGGACTGCTTCTTCCCAGGTTTCGATCCAGGTTTCACGGTTTACGGCAATTTCTTCTGGATTCAACATGGCCGGTTTTTCCGGTACCTGGTTGTATTTGACAAATTCTTCGGGCAATACAGCGTTCTTGTTTGCCGGGAAGACGAACATCTGCAGCGGAATATCATTCTGGAATTCAGGCGAGGTCATGAAGTCAATGAACTTTTCAGCCAGGGCACGCTTCGTGGTACCTTTCAGAATTCCGGCAAACTCAACCTGACGGAAACACATATTCGGGCCGACCAGTGAAGCCGTGGGAGCGTCTTCCGGTTTCGGATCTGCGTACACTACCTCCACCGCCGGGCTGGTGCCGTAGGAAACCGTCATCGGGCGGGGACCCTTTCCGCTGGAGCCGCTGAAGTGTGTGTAATACGCGGCTTCCCAGTCATTGACCACCAGCACATCGTTCTTTTTCAACGATTTCCAGTAATCGGCAAAGTTTTCCACGCCGAACTCATCAATGGTCGCCAGCATGAAAGCCAGACCGGGTGAACTGGTGGCAGGGCTTTCCACCACCAACAGGCTTTTGTATTCCGGTTTGGTCAGGTCTAGTAGAGATTCCGGCAGGGGAAGAGCTTTCTCGGCAAAGTAAGCTTTGTCGTAGTTGATACACACGTCGCCGTAATCCACTGGGGTCAAAAGGTTGTCTTTGGCCAGCTTGAGGTTATCCGGAATGTCTTTCAGGTTGGGTGACTCGTACGCTTCCAGGATGCCGCCCGTCTCTGCGCGCGAAAGGAAGGTATTGTCCACCCCGTAGATCACATCGGCCAGCGGCGCTTCTTTTGACAATATCGCGCGGTTCACCGTGGCGCCGGCATCGCCGCCCTTGATAAAGCTCAATTTGACATTATTCTGCTTCTCAAATTTACTGATTACACCTTCGCTGGCAGAGAATGAATCATGCGTCAGGATGGTGAGAGAATCCGGAGCGGAAGTCTCAGAAGACTCATCCACGGCAGGGGCTGCTGTCTCACTCACAGGTTTATTCGCCGCAGGTTCTGCCGCCGCGGGCTGTTCAGTTGGCGCTTCAGCCGCCGGTTGGGTGGGAACAGGGGTGGCTGCCGGCGCGCAGCCGGTGACAACCAGCAACGCGGCAACCAGTATTAGAAAAAATAGCTTCTTCATATCAAACTCCTCTAATGTGTACCCGGTTTAGATCCCCGGGTGTGTATGCAGATTAACAGCCCGCGTGAAATGGTTACACGCGCTGTCGGGCCAGTCATTACATTGCTGATCCCCCGCGTCTTTTCAGGGAATAACTTTTCGTAATTCAACGGGTAGTTCAGGTCAAATGTTTTGACGTCATATACCGGGCCGCCCAACGGCAGCAGGGAAACAATGTCACCCGCCTGTCCTTTTATTTCCGCTTCCGATGTGATCAGGAAGACTTCCTCCAGCCCGTCGTCCAGACGTACTCTCACGGATGGGTGCGAAGGCTGCTGGAGCAGAAAAATATTCCCCATGGTCTGGTCAAGCCGGCCGCCCAGCCCACCACCGATCACGATCTGAAGGCAGCCCTCTTCCACCGCCTGATCAATAGCCAGTTGCAGGTCGGTTTCGTCTTTATCCACCGGGAACCGGATGATCCGCACACCATGGGCGCGGGCTTCGTCAATTTCCTCCGATGTGACAGAATCCAGGTCCCCCAGCAGGATATGGGGCTGAAGGTTCATCGCTTTGAAATGACGCAGTCCGCCGTCAGCGGCGATCAACAAGTCATCCGGCCGCAGGCAGACGGCCAGGCGAGAGTAATCCGTCACATCGCCGTTGGCCAGTATGTACGCCCTTCTTTCCATAACAAAACACCCTCCGCCGGTAGGGGAAGGTGTTGGATGGTTGATTCAACGTATACCTCCCTACGCCGGCATTATCCGGATCAGGTTCATCGGGTCGAGGACTTATCGTCCTCCTCTCAGCCTGGAATCGTCAGGCTCCCCGTACTGCAATGTACTGTTATATTACCGCACTTTGGACTTTATGACAAATTGCCGGGACCCTATACGCGGGGTTTGTACAATCCGGCGTGATTGACGCCCATCATGCCCGCATCATACGAGAGCGGGTCCATGCGGTTCAGTTGACTGGCCACCTCCGCCGGCACAAGACGGGTGCGGCGGCGGTGTTTCAGCAATTTCTCAATTTTGTCACAGCCGCGGTCATCTGACATCCAGTTCGCGGAATCCAGGAGCGTCAGGTCCAGCGGGAGGGTGTAAAACCGCAGTGATTTCACGCCGTCCACATTAAAGTAATCCTCAAAGTACGACATCGCCAGTTCCCGAAGAGTGCGGAAAACCGGTTCGCGCATCCGCAGGCCATTAAAGTTCGATTTCGCCACCGCCCCCCACAGGCCGTTCTTCCGGAACACGGCAAGCACATGGTCGTCATCCAGCCCTTCGTCCGATTGAAGGTCAACGATCACCGGGGGATATCCCAGGCAGCGCAGTCCCAACGCGCCGAACAGGCCGCCGTCAAGGCAGTGCGCGAAGCGGTCTTTGACCACATTGACCGGGCAGCGGTTGCGGTCTTCCGGGCTGTAGGGAGTCCCGTCCAGATAAGCCTGAACATCGGCAGGAGATTTGAAAGCGTTGAAGACATCAGTCAATTCTGGTGGAAGAGAAAAAGGGGTCGTGTTCAATTGTTCACCCGGCTGGAAATTAATGAATTCAGGTATTATAACGTGAGATACGATATCATATCCGTAGTACACAATCATCTTCCAATCAGGGTGACGTAGAAATGATCGGCATGCTCTTTCAATTGATCACCGGCGGATTGTTGCTCGTGGCCGGAAAGAAACTATACTGGTTCTTTGTCGGCACATTGGGCGCGCTTGCCGGTTTGTTTGTATCAGAGACATTCTTTCATCCTCAGAGTATGGGGGACCGGGTGCTGGTGGCCGTGGGCATCGGGGCTGCGTTTGCTATTCTGGCACTGATACTTCAGCGCATTATGATCGGTGTTGCCGGTTTTATTGCCGGTGGGTATCTGGGCGTGGCTCTGGTTGACGCTCTGCAATTGCCGGTTTCGGAATACCGCTGGGTTGTTTTCATCCTGGGCGGATTGATCGGCATTATGATCGTCAAAATGCTGTTCGACTTCTCGTTGGTAATCATCTCCAGCGCGGCTGGCGCCATACTGATCACCCGCGCCGTCCAGATGGATGGCGCCAAAAGCCTGATCATCCTGCTCGTGCTGATCATAGCCGGTGTGGTTGTCCAATCGGTGCGCGGTAAACCCAAACCGGCCGCTCCCACGCCCAATCAACCTCAGGTAACCAGATAAAAAATGGATTCACCATCACCTGTCTTTTTAACATCGTTTTCCAGCCAGACACTGCTATTGATTGGCGCGTTCTTTCTGGGCGCCGCGGTTATCTCTTTTATCGGCGGGTTGCTTGCCCGGCGGATCGTCTCGCTCAGCCGGTTCGCGCCGGAAGACCGCCGCCCCTCGATGGAACGCACCCAGACTTTAAAATCTTTGCTTTCCAGTATGATCACATTTCTGGCATTCATATTTGCCGTTTTGTTATCACTGTCGCTTTTCATACCGGTTTCCACCCTGATCTGGGTTCTCGGCCTGTTCAGCGCGGCATTCGGCCTGGGGGCAAAACCGCTGATCAGTGACCTGCTATCCGGTATGGGCTTTATCTTCAACGTTACGTTCGATATCGGGGAAAAAGTTGAATTCCTGCAGCCGGGCGGCAATATCCAGGGAGTAGTGGAAGAAATCAATCTGACCACCACACTGGTGCGGTCACATACCGGTGAAATGTATACCCTGCCCAACGGGGAGATCCGTATTGTACGGAATTTCAGCCGGGGCAAATTCTCCAATGCCAACATCAGCCTGTTTGTAATGCCGCAGGATGTTGGCCGGGCGACAGAAGTGCTGAAAGCCATGAGCGCGGAGGATTTCTCGCAAATGGATTTCTTGATGGAACCATTTCAGGTTATCGGATCTACCAACTTGTCCGGCAGTAAAGTGGAGATCATCGTTGCTGCGAAAGCCACGTATGGCAAGGCAGCCGATCTGCGCCTTACCTTGATGAACCGGATCCAGGAAAAATTCCACTCAGAAGGTATCGACCTTGCGGGATAATGACCTATCCTTCCCTCCTTAAAAAGGCTGTTCAATCCAAAGAAACCCATGAATAACACTTCCGGCACCTCACAGGAAATTCTTCTGGATAAATACACCGTCCACGAGCGGATAGGTACAGGTGGAATGGCAGAAGTTTTCCGTGGGCATCATGAAAAGCTGGGCCGTGACGTGGCAATTAAAGTGATGCACACCAGCCTGGCCGGTGACGCACAATTCACAGCCCGGTTTGAACGGGAAGCCCGTCTGGCCGCTTCACTGCGTCACCGTAATATTGTTCAGGTTTATGATTTCGATAAACAGGGTGACCGCCTTTTCCTTGTGATGGAATTTATAAACGGCGGGACATTAAAACAGCGGCTGGAGGATGTCAAATCCACCGGCGGTTGCATTCCCCTTACAGAGGTCAGCCGTATTATGCAACAGGTGGCCAGCGCTCTCGACTACGCGCATAGTCAGGGTATGCTCCACCGCGATTTGAAACCCGCCAATATTCTGCTGGACCAGGCCGGTGACGCCTACATCACCGATTTTGGTATAGCCCGCCTGTTGGATAGTGAAGAGATCACACGCAGCGGCTCCATACTGGGTACGCCTGATTACATGTCACCGGAACAGTGCGAGGGTAAACCGCTGACTTTTGCCAGCGATTTATATTCTTTTGGTGTCATCCTGTTTGAATTGCTGACCGGTGAAACGCCATTTGACGCCGATTCCCCTCTGGCGATCCTGCAAAAGCACATTCATGAACCGGTCCCTTCGTTTTCACTGTTCCGCAATGACCTTCCACCCGGATTGGATTCCGTTTTTCAAAAAGCGCTGTCCAAAGACCCGGAGAATCGGTTCACCACAGCCGCCGGGATAATGGATGCTTTTTCCCGTGAAACCAACACATTCACTCCTACCGCCTCAACCCGACCGCCGGCAGTACCAACCAATCCGAAAAAACAACCGCAAGGTTTGAGGGGAAGCCATATTCTTGTTTTGATCGTGATTCTCCTGGTACTGGCTGCCGGGGGATACTGGCTGTGGAAACTCAGGCAAACCAGCGCAGCTTCGGTAACCCGATGCTTGACAATCGAAACCTGTACGCGCAACGCCCATGTTTTAGCCACAGCCGACCGGCCGGTACTGGCGGTAGAATCCTACCGAAACGCGATTTCACTTGTTCCTGAAAGCGGGCAGATGGTCAACGCGAAATTACCCTGCGACCTCGGGGACGCCTACATACGCCTCAATAAAAGAGCGGAAGCAAGAATCGCGTACCGGGAGTGCGTCGCGTGGACCCACAATAATGCTGATCTTGCCAAGTTGCGTGAGTATGCCCAACAGCGAATAAAAGAGTTAAAATAATTTCCTATTGAATTTATATAAAAAGATTATTTTTATCCACTATAATTCAATGAAATCCAAACCCATTATCCTTTACCCGGAGTAGACATTGAACAAGATTTTCCCCCGACTCTGGAAACTTGCACCGATTCTGTCAATTGTTTTCATACTCGCCCTTTCAGCGTTTATCGCTCCCCCCGAATCCGTCAGCGCTCAAGACAAAGAACCCATCGCGGTTACACTATTCTGGGGAGATGGATGTCCGCATTGTCAGGTGGAACGCCCTTACCTGGCAAATCTGCAAAAAACCTTCCCGGAAATTCAAATACGCACGTATGAGGTTTGGTATATAGAATCCAATCTTCCGATCCTGGAAAAAGTGGTCGGTTCGGTCGGTGAATCTGTTAGCGGGGTACCGGTAACCTTCATAGGCGATAAACACTGGGTGGGTTTCGGCCTTCAGGCCAAGACTGAAATAGAAGAGACAATTCAAGCCTGTTTGAAAAATGGTTGTGAAGATCCGGTAAGCAAAGTCCTTTCACCGGAAGAATTGGCAGCCGCCGTACCGCTCACACTTACCCCCGATGAACTTGCACTTCAATCAAATGAGGAATTACAGGTTTCTCCGATCGCTGCCACCGTTTCCACGAATAAACTTAGCGTTCCCTTTTTCGGGGAAATTGATCTGGCTCAGCAATCGCTGGCCATCGCCACCCTGTTCATCGGTTTCGTTGACGGCGTAAATCCCTGCTCCATCTGGGCGTTGACCATGCTACTGGCCATCACGCTGCATACCGGCTCCCGCAAGAAAGTAATGATCATCGGGTTGGTCTTTATCACGGTGACTGCCAGCATCTACGCGTTGTTCATTCTGGGAATTTTCAGCGCGCTGACGTTGCTCAGCTCCATGGGATGGATCCAGGTAATTGTTTCTCTGGTGGCGCTGTTTTTCGCGCTCGTGAATATAAAAGATTACTTCTGGTACAAGGAAGGCATTTCCTTCACCATCGCGGATGACAAGAAACCCGGTTTGTTTCAGAAAATGCGCAAAGTGGTTGATGCCGGCGATTCCATGTGGGGACTGGTCGGCGCGACTATCGTTCTGGCTGCCGGAGTATCACTGGTTGAATTCGCCTGCACCGCCGGTTTTCCGGTCATCTGGACCAATCTGTTATCCGCCCAAAATGTGACGCCGGTCACCTTTGCCATGCTGTTACTGCTCTACCTGGCGATCTACCAGTTGGACGAACTGGGGATCTTTACCGTGGCAGTGGTCACATTGAAATCCTCCAAGATCGAAGAAAAACATGGCCGTATACTAAAACTGATTGGCGGTATGTTGATGCTGACCCTGTCTGTTGCCATGCTGGTTGATCCGTTCATTATGACAGACATGTCTCAATCCATGATGATCTTTGGGATCGCGCTCGGATTGACCCTGCTGGTATTGCTGTTTCACCGGCGGATTTTACCTGCGATGGGCGTGTATATCGGTACCG
>CAYOKC010000139.1:9184-9643 GCA_964404415.1 uncultured Leptolinea sp.
GATGAAACCGAAATCATCTTCCCGCCGAAAAAACAAATAATTATGGAAAAAGGAGCTGAAAAGCTCCTTTTTTGTAGGATCTGGTGAACGCCCAATCACACGCTCATTCCATTCAGGGAAAAACTACAGCCCCCGGGCGCGCTCACTGCATCACACAAAATAGAATGAATAACCGGAAACGCCAGTTGTAGGATGTGGTGAACGCCCAATCGTACACTCATTCCATTCATAGAGAAAACTAAAAACGCATGGGTGCGTTCACCGCATCTATTCTGCCGGGTAATACACCATCCTAAAGGTAAGGGATCAACTGAACCCGTGGAAGCAGCGCGTCTATATCCGCCTTACGGCAATCGGCCGTGGCAAGCTGCATACACACCGCTCCGGCCATCGCTGTTCCGAGTCGCAGCCCTTCTTCCAGTGACTTCCCGGTTGACAACGCGGCGGCCAACCCGGCCA
>CAYOKC010000140.1:0-6703 GCA_964404415.1 uncultured Leptolinea sp.
TGGCCAACCTGTAGGGAACTTTTACCGGAGGTATCATCATGGCTTCATATCCAAAATTTGTTTGGATGAACGGCAAGATCGTGGAGACTGAAAAAGCCACCGTCCCGTTCTTCAACACCACCCTGCATTACGGCGCCGGCGTTTTTGAAGGCATCCGCTGCTATTCCACGGCCAAAGGCCCGGCAGTCTTCCGTTTGAAAGACCACATGGACCGCCTGATCAACTCGGCCCGCATTCTGGGTGTGCGCGAATTTCCGTTTACATCAGAAGAACTCTGCCAGGCGACCAAAGATGTGATCAAGGCAAACGGCTATTCGTCTTGCTACATCCGCCCGCTGCTGTACCTCACCAGCCCGCTGCCTTCGTTGAACCTGGATGACGGCAAGGCGGCCGTGGGTATTGGCGTTTGGGAAATGGGCGCTTACCTCGGGCAGGAACAGATCGAGAACGGGATGAAAGCCAATGTGGCTTCCTTTACCCGCCACCATCCGAACGTCACCATGACCAAGGCCAAGGTGACCGGCAACTATGCCAACAGCATCCTGGCCAAGACCGAATCGATCCGCTTCGGGTTTGACGAAGCCATCATGCTGGACCCGCAGGGGTATGTGGCGGAATGCACCGGCGAGAATATCTTCCTGGTGCGTAAAGGGCAGTTGTATTCGCCCATCACCGCCGATACGCTGGAAGGCATCACCCGCGATTCGCTGATGGCGATCATCAGGGAACTGGGCTATACCGTCACCGAAACGATGGTCGGCCGCGACCAGTTGTACATCTCCGACGAGGTCTTCATGTGCGGCACCGCCGCCGAGCTGACGCCCGTCTCAGAGATTGACGGTCGGGTCATCGGCAGCGGCAAGATGGGTCCCATCACCCGCAAGATCCAGGCGGAATTCCACAAAGTGCTGCGCGGCGAGCATGCGCTGTCAGCGCAGTGGCTGGATTACGTGGGGTAGGAGTAGTATTGTGTGATCTAGACCCTTAGGGTTTTCAAAACCCTAAGGGTCTTTTGTTATAGTCGTGTATATACACTGTATTTACAATACCGCCTCCTCGTAGGATGCTGTTGAACGCCCAATCGCATACCTTGACAATAGAAATATTTTTTCCAATATAAGAGTGCGTGAAACGCATCATAGTCTGCCGGGTATTTACCTTTGGATGGTTGCGTTCCCACCCCCATCCCGTCCTTCCCCCATCTCGAAAACCGGATATGGAGGAAGGTGACTCGTGAAAATCAATCTTCCGATGATTGTGACTCAAACCCTAAGGGTCTTCGAAGACCCTTAGGGTTTCAGCGCTTAACACGCAAAAATAACCCAATCCCTCCGCGGGTTGTGCTAAACTTCCTTTATTGACATCATCCCCATTCGTTGGAGCACCCTCATGACAGAACACAAATCAGGCGCGCAGATCAGCGCCAAAGCCTTTCTTCAGGCTGTAGCCATCATCTTCTTATTAATGATGATCTCCGGCGTACTCACGCAGGTCATCCCGGCCGGGTCGTACACCCGTGTGATGGTGGACGGCCGTGAGGTGATTGACCCCGCGTCGTTCCAACTTGTTGACCGGCCCGATTACCCGGTGTGGCGCTGGTTCACCGCCCCGTTCGAAGTGCTGGCCACCCCCGACGGCCTGACGAAAGTCGTGCCGATCATCGCCTTCATCCTGCTGGTGGGTACCGCCTTCGGCATCATGGACCGCAGCGGCATTTTGCAGGCGGTCATCGCGCGCATCGTGAAAACCTTTGGCGGGCGCAAGTACACGCTTCTGCTGCTGGTCACCTTTGTGTTTATGGCGCTGGGCGCGTTCTTCGGCATCTTTGAAGAGGTCATCCCACTGGTGCCGCTGGTGCTGGGACTGGCCTACTACCTCGGCTGGGATTCACTCACCGGTCTGGGTATGTCTGTCCTGGCGACGAACGTTGGCTTCTCGATGGCTGTGTTCAACCCGTTCACCCTGGGGATCGCGCACCAGCTCTCCGGTTTGCCATTGTATTCCGGCGCCGGTCCGCGGGTGATAATGTTCGCCGTGGTCTACGCCATCCTGGCGTTGTTCATCACGCAATACGCGAAGAAGATCGAAAAGAAACCGGAAGCCTCGCTGGTTTTCGAAGAAGACAAAGCGGAAAAGATCAAGTTTGGCAATTTCAATGTTGACGACACCATGTCGACCAACCCGAAGATGAAGAACGCGGCTATTTTCCTCGGTGTGTTCTTTGCCCTGATCCTGGCGGTGCTGGTAGCCATTCCCTTTGTAGAGATCCTACGCGATATCGCCCTGCCGCTCACCGGTCTGCTGTTCGTCATCGGCGGCATCGGCGCGGGGTTGATTTCCGGCGCGGGCAAGTCCGCCTGGTCCGCCGCGCTGGACGGTTTCCTGGGTATCCTCCCCGCCGCACCGCTGCTGATGCTGGCGGCGAGTGTCAAACATATCATCACCAGCGGCGGCATCCTGGATACCGTGCTGCATTGGGCGAACAACGGCCTGCAGGGGACAAGCCCCTTCACCGCCGCCCTGTTGATCTACGGCCTCACCCTGATCCTTGAGCTTTTCATCACCTCCGGTTCGGCTAAAGCGTTCCTGCTTATCCCCATCCTCATGCCGCTGGCTGACCTGGTGGGCGTCAACCGGCAGATCGCCGTCAGCGCGTACACCTTTGGTGACGGGTTCTCCAACATGGTCTACCCCACCAACGCCGCGCTGTTGATCACCCTCAGCCTGACGGTCATCCCGTACCCGAAGTGGGTGCGCTGGGTAATGAAGTTGTGGATCATGATCATCCCGGTGACCATCGCCTTCCTGGCCATCGCGGTCGCCATGAACTACGGCCCATTCTAATTCTTTCGAGAAATAATTATGAGCACTGTTCCTGAATCGTATTCACAATCGCGGTCGCGCTTCCAGGCGCGGCTGGATACCGTAACCGCGCGCTGGCCGGAAGCCGTGCTGAAGAGCCTGCCGCTCAAGTATGACCCCAACCTGACCACCGACGTGATCATCGCGGAGCCGCTGGTTTCGAAGGACCGTCTGATCGTCATTACCACTGGCGAACACGGCATTGAAGGCTTCCTGGGCTCGGCTGTGATGGAGCTGTTCTTTGAAGAGTACATCACCCGGTTGGACCCGCAGACCACCGGATTGCTGCTGATCCACGCCATTAACCCGTGGGGGATGCATAACCGGGAGCGCCAGAACGCCCGCAATGTTGACCTCAACCGTAACTTTATTGACGGCGATTTTGAAGCGTTGAAGAAAACCAATCCAGATTACCCGGCGCTGTCACCGTACTTCGCGCCGGAAAAACCACTCGATGACGTTTCCGCCGCCTGCCGGAATTTCTTCTTCGGCACCATCAAGAACTTCGCCGCTTATGGTCCGAAGCGTATCCGCGAGGCGGCGCTGATGGGGCAGTACCACGCGCCGAAGGGCATTTACCACGGCGGTATGGAGCTGCAACCCGAGACGAAGACCATGATGGACGTGTACCGGCAGGGGTTTGCCGGATACGCGGATATCGTCCACCTCGACATGCACACCGGGTACGGCCCACGCGACCAGATGACCCTGGTCACCTCGCCGCATGAGAAACGCCCGGCATCTGTGCTTTCTGAGTTGTTTGGTGCGCCGCGCGTGGCCGCCGCCAACCCCGAAGAGTTCTACACCATGCAGGGTGACATGATCGATTGGGAATATAAACTGGTGGAACGCGAGTTCCCGGGCATCGAGTTCTTTGCCGCCACTTGCGAGTTCGGCACCTATGGTGACTCAACCCTGCAGGCCGCGCACAGCCTGCGCACGACGGTCGTCAAAAATCAGTTGAACCAGCAGGGTGGCACTTCGCAGGCAAAGGAATGGGTGGAGAAGGAATTCCGCGAGTTGTATTTGCCGTCTGACCCTGCGTGGCTGGTCAAAGCGTTGGCCGACGCGCGGATGTCATTTGACGCGGTGATGAAATAATATAGCCGGGCGGGAAATAATCCCCGCCCGATTTTTCATCCGTAGGGGTGGACGGCGCTTGTGCTGGATGCATTTTTCCAGTATCCACCCCGGTATGCCGGGAATTAGACAAATTGTTGCAAAAGTCCACCCTTTTTCCTTTTTGGGATTCTTTATGATCGTGTAAAGGGCGGACGCCGTCCGCCCCTACGGCTGGGCTTCATCAATAATAGAACAATCTATGGTTCGGGTGTTTCTTCAGAAATTTGGGTAGGAGTTGCCGTGTATTTTGGTAAATCTGCCGGATTAACTGTAGGAAGAACAAATTTATCATTGCTGTTTATTTCATCCCAGACCATTTTTGCAATTCCATTCTCAGGATCAAGCGCAAATGCAATACTGAGTTCTTTCAAAATAGGTTCGAGGAAGTGCCCTTCAGGGTCATCTCCAAGCAACCTGTCCCATTGTTGTGTCCATAGAATATAGGCGATTTTTGAATGGGGATCCGCAAGGTATGGGTCTAATGAAACAGCTTTCTTGTATGCTTCAATGCTTTTATCAACAAAATGATCAATCATCCAACCATGAAAATCAAAAGAAACGTCAAAATAAGCATCTCCCAATTGAATATACCCGTTTGCGTCTTCAGGCGATTTTCTGATCACATCATTTGCATCAATTACTTTCTGCCATTCTTCAGGAAATACGGCCTTAAAAATCAGGTTGTTTTTTGACGTGGGTTCCAATTTTTCGAACTTCCATTTAGCTTCGGAACCTGAAAAAACAGGTGTAAACGGTTCTGCCGCATCCCATTCGCATGAGATATTCTCTTCTGTAGCTTTATACGGTAACCGCACGATAAATGTGCCTTTGCCTATTTCTCCGTTCCATCCACTACCCGTCTCTAAAATATATCCAAAAGCTCCGGAAGCAGAAATGTCTATTACATTCAGCTCGTAGGTAATTTTCAGGATAGTATTCTTTTGTTGGGGGAACTTCACAGGAAATTCTGCCCAATCCATTGTTTCACAAAAAAGGTTTTCCCGATAAAGAGGAGGTAATAGTATAAGAACAGGTTTACCTTGAGAATATTTCACAGGCAAGGTTTTATCATTTGCACGTGCCTCGAATTTTGTTATTTTTGTGTAATCATCATTTGTGCATCCAAGAGGAAACCGGACCATCATTTCCTCATCCCCTTTTCCGTCATTAAACATGGTAAATGTAGCGGATACCGGGACTGTTGAATTTTCCAACCGGTTCAATTTCGTCAGATCGAAAATGACAACCTCTTCCGCCATCCTTACTTTCGTTGTTTGCCCGGCTTCCAGATCGCTTCCCGGAGCCATTTCGGGGGGAGCGGCGTCCGCTTGAACAGGTATGACACCAAATAGGATTGTGAAAACGCATAGACCAACCAGAAACAGGTTTAATAGTCTTTTGTTGAAATAATTTTGCATTGATTATTACCCCCACCAAAGGTTGAAATTACTACTATGTATTATGCATTAAAAATGTTATGCGAGAAAACGAAAAATCCCGGATCTAATAATAGAAACAACTTCCTTTGGTAGAGATAATTGTTCCATCCGTAGGGGTGGACCGCGTCCACCCCAGACAAGGATTGGTATGATTCCATTGGATGCGACGGTCCCCCGGCACACCTGGGGCGGATACTGGATAAATACATCCAGCACAAGTGCCATCCGCCCCTACGCCAAACGATGTGTCACCCCTATGACTTCACCCGCCCCAACCACTCGGTGACTACCGCGCCGAACACCGCCGGCTGCTCGATCTGCAGGTTATGCCCGGCTTGATCGAGGATGACATACGAGGCATGCGGGTAGGCTTCGATCCACTTCCAGTGGTCGCGATACCCCACATAAATATCCTGACGGCCCAGCAGAACGAGTGACGGTTTATCGTATTTCTTGTCCACGCGGTCGATTGGAAAGGTGAAGGCAAATTTTGGCAGGATAACGCGGTCCCACAGGGGGAAATTGGCCAGCTTGAGGCCGGTCAGCACATCCTCACGATAATGCTCCCAGATATCCCGCGTGTGGAACACATTGATGGACATAAACCCGGCGCGGTCTTCCTCCGAAAGTGACGCCAGCAGCCCCTCATCCGTCTTGAACACTTGCAGTTCGGCCTTTTCACGATCTTTATCCAGCGGTTCGCCGACAGGGCAGATCAGCAGCATCCCGTCGACCTGTTCGGGGCGCTTCGCAACCAGCCCGCGCGCCAGGTAACCGCCGTACGATTCACCGGCCACCAGGAAATTCTGCCCGGGCAGCACGGCATCCACAAATTCGAGCACCAGGTCGAGCATGCCGTCTGATCCGTTGATCCATTCCGCGCCGGGGGTCTGGCCCATGCCGGGCAGGTCAATGTAGACGCGCTGCCAGTCACCTTCGGGGAGGTTGGCGAACACCGGCTCCAGGCAGCCGCTCATGATGCGGTAGTCCGGTCCCCAGCCGTGGATCATCAGAATGGGGCGGCCTGTGCCTTTGATTTCATAATGGAAAGGGATACCGTGAACGGTGGTCTGCATGGTTTCCTCCAGGAAGTGGTATTCTATATCGAACATATGTATTATATTCATTTTCCTCCGGATTGGGAATTTCTCATGAATTTCCCTGAAAACCCTTGACCTGGAGTACACTCCAGGTGCTAGACTAATCACACGAGGTACGCCCATGAAGATCGCGGAAGTGAGTGAAAAATACCATGTGACGCCCGATACGCTGCGGTATTA
>CAYOKC010000140.1:6803-9602 GCA_964404415.1 uncultured Leptolinea sp.
AGATCGCGGAAGTGAGTGAAAAATACCATGTGACGCCCGATACGCTGCGGTATTATGAGCGCATTGGCCTGCTGCAACCAGTAGCCCGCAACGTGAGCGGCATCCGGGAATATTCTGAAAATGACATCCACCGCCTGGAATTTATCAAATGCATGCGCCGTGCCGGGCTGCCCATTGACGTGCTGATCGAGTACATCCACCTGCTGGATCAGGGAGACGAGACCATTGAGGCGCGCATGGAATTGCTGCAGGAACAACGCGTCCTGTTGCAGGCGCGCATCCGCGAGATGCAGGAGACCCTGAATGTGTTGGATTACAAGATCAGCCTGTACGGGGAAGCTGTGCAAACAAAAGAAAAAGAACCGGCCTGATTCTCAATAAGGAGAGTTGTGATGCAAAAACGAACACTGGGTAATGGCCTTGAAGTATCCGCCCTCGGCCTGGGCTGCATGGGTATGACGCATTCCTTTCCGCCCTTCCCTGAAAAGAAGGACATGATCGATTTCCTGCACAAAGCGGTTGACCACGGCGTCACCTTCTTTGACACGGCCGAAGTCTACGGGCCGTTCACCAATGAGGAACTGGTGGGCGAAGGGCTGGCGCCATTCCGCAAGGATGTGGTCATCGCCACCAAATTTGGCTTTGTGATCGGCAATACCCTGCCGGGCTTATCCGGCGTTGACAGCCGTCCGCAGCACATCCGCGAGGTGTGCGAAGCGTCACTGAAACGGATGAAGACTGACTATATCGATCTGCTCTACCAGCACCGCGTTGACCCGGCTGTGCCGATCGAAGATGTGGCCGGTACGGTGAAAGACCTGATCAAAGAGGGCAAGGTGCGGCACTTTGGCATGTCTGAAGCCAGCGCGCAGACCATCCGCAGGGCGCATGCCGTACAGCCGGTGACCGCTCTGCAGAGCGAGTATTCCCTTTTCTGGCGGCGCCCTGAAGATGACATTCTCCCCACCCTCGAAGAACTGGGTATCGGGTTTGTGCCATTCAGCCCGCTGGGGCGGGGATTCCTCACCGGCAAGATCAGCGATAAGACCAAATTCGAAAACGGTGACTTCCGCAACAACCTGCCGCGCTTCACCGAAGAAGCCCGCAAAGCCAACCAGGTGGTGGTGGATATGGTCACCCGGTTTGCGGAAAAGAAACATGCCACCCCGGCGCAGATCGCGCTGGCCTGGCTGCTGGCTCAAAAACCCTGGATCGTGCCCATCCCCGGCACCCGCAAACTGGAACGCCTGGAAGAGAACATCGGCGCGACAACCGTTGAATTGACGGCGGACGACCTGCGCGAGATCCGCGAAGCTTCCGAGCAGATCAAGGTGCTGGGCGGCCGCTACCCTGAAGCCATGGAAAAAATGACTAACCTGTAGACCACGACGTTATGGAAACAGACAAACTCAAACAATTACTGGAAGGGGTGCAGGCTGGCCGCGTTGAAGTTGACTCCGCGCTGGACGAACTGCGCCGCCTGCCCTACGAAAACGTGGACGGTTTTGCCAACCTGGACCACCACCGCGGGCTGCGCAACGGCTTCCCCGAGGTGGTGTTGGGCCAGGGCAAGCAGCCGGAGCAGGTGGCGGCGATCGTCAAACGGCTGGCGGAACGAAGCGGTCGTGTGCTGGTCACCCGCGTTGACGCTGCCATGGCGGATATTGTCCTCAAGGAGAACCCCGAACTCACCTACCACCCGCTGCCGCGCCTGCTGGTGCTCGATAAAACCAGCGGAGTGGAAAAACGCCCCGGCATTCTGGTGGTGACGGCCGGAACGGCGGACCTGCCGGTGGCCGAAGAGGCAGCGGTGACCGCCGAATTGATGAATAATAAAGTGGAGCGCCTGTTTGACGTGGGCGTGGCGGGCATCCACCGCCTGCTGGATAAAGTGGATACCCTGTGGCAGGCCCGCGTGATCATTGTTGTGGCCGGTATGGACGGCGCGCTCCCCTCCGTGGTGGGCGGGCTGGTCTCGGCGCCGGTGATCGCCGTGCCTACCAGTGTGGGCTACGGCGCCAGCTTCAACGGCCTGGCCGCCCTGTTGACCATGCTGAATTCCTGCGCGTCCGGCCTGGGCGTGGTCAATATTGACAACGGTTTCGGGGCCGGTGTGCTCGCCAGCCGCATCAACCAGATGGAGAATTGATATGGACCTTTCACTCGTGGAACAAAAGCTTTCTCCCGATCAGAAACAACGCTGGGACATGCTGGTGGACTACTTCCGGCAGCTCGGGTCTGCCGTCATCGCGTTCTCGGGTGGGGTGGATAGCGGCCTGTTGTGCGCGGCGGCATGGCGCGCGCTGGGTGACAAGATGCTGGCAGTGACCATCAAGTCACCGGTTGAATCGGAGGGTGACGTGGCCGCCGCGCTTTCACTGGCAGAGGCCGTGGGGTTCCATATCCATGTGGTCAACTTCAACGATCTGGAAACCCCCGATTTCACTGCCAACCCGCCGGAGCGCTGCTATGTATGCAAGCTGGCGCGATTTAAGTTCCTCAAAGATCTGGCCCGGGCGGAGAATTTTGCCGCCATGGCGGAAGGCTCCAATGAGGATGACCGCGGTGACTACCGCCCCGGCACCCGCGCCGTAAAAGAGACGGGCGCCGTCAGCCCGCTGCAGGAGCTTGGTTTCACCAAGAACGAAATACGTGAGCTGGCCCACGCGCTGCATCTGCCCAACTGGGACAGGCAAAGCGCGCCCTGCCTGGCCACACGCTTCCCGTATGGGAACACGATCACGCCCTACGGCCTGCGCCAGGTGGCGAATGGCGAAAAATACCTGCATGAACTGGGTT
>CAYOKC010000141.1:0-9532 GCA_964404415.1 uncultured Leptolinea sp.
CGCCCGCAACATCCGCCGCGATGTTATGAAAGACCTCAAGGAATTTGAGAAAGAAAAATTGATCTCCGAAGATGAGTTGAAACACGCGGAAAACGAATTGCAGAAACTGACCGATAAGACCATCGATCTGGTGGAGACGGTTGGCACGAAAAAAGAAAAGGAGATCATGGAGGTGTAATCCTCCCTGTCTATGGCCAGCGAACCTACCACTACCGGATTACCCGAACACATTCCGGCTCATGTTGCGATCATTATGGATGGCAATGGGCGTTGGGCTAAAGCCCGCGGATTACCCCGTCTCGCAGGACATAAAGCCGGGACAGAAAACCTGCGCCGGATCATCCGAGGTTGTGTCAAATTCGGGATCAAATATCTCACGATCTATGCCTTTTCCACTGAAAATTGGGGACGGCCGGAGGATGAGGTATCCGGTTTGATGAATATCATCCGGGAAGTGATTGAAAAAGAACTTTCAGAATTGCATAAAGAAGGTGTCCAGTTGCGTCACATCGGCCACCTCGATAAGCTGGATCCATTGCTTCAAAAGAAAGTAATGGACGCGGTCGAAATAACCCGTAACAATGACCGCCTGATCTTAAATATTGCGTTCAATTACGGCGGCCGTGATGAGATCCTCTGTGCGGTTAAACAGATCGTGGAAGAAAAAGTTCCGGTTGACCAGATCACTCCTGAACTTTTCAGCACGTACATGTTCACCAAAGATTGCCCGGATCCAGACCTGATCATTCGCACCAGCGGAGAACTGCGCACCAGCAACTTCCTGATCTGGCAATCAGCGTATTCTGAATGGTACTTCCCCGCGACCCTTTGGCCTGATTTTGACGAGGAAGAATTGCTCAAAGCGGTAGTAGCCTACAGCGAAAGAGACAGACGGTTCGGCAAGGTATCTTCCAAACAAGACTGATCCCGACATTCATGCTAAAGCAAAGGCTGCTCGTCCTCATCCCTCTCATCCCTGCCTCGGTTGCCATCATCCTGATTGGAGGATGGCCGTATATGGTTGCGGCCACCCTTATGCTGGGGACAGCCGGCTGGGAATACTGGCGCATGTTTACCCGGGGCGGGTATAAACCTTCAGCATTTCTGTTGATCGCCGGGCCGGCCGCTTTTTCTGTCACCCGTTATTTCTTCGGGTTTCAATACTCGGATTTGCTGATCGTTTTGATGCTTTTCACCGCCCTTGCCATTCATCTGATCGATTTCGAACGCGGCTGCCAGACATCCGCGCTTGATTTCGGGATCACACTTGGCGGTCTCTTCTATATTGGGTGGCTGGGCGCCTATTTTGTCTCAATCCGGTCTTTGGCTGACGGGCAATGGTGGCTCTTGCTGGTTTTGCCCTCCATATGGATCGTCGATGGGGGCGCCTACCTCATCGGCAGGCATCTGGGAAAGCACAAACTATCACGCTATGCCAGCCCGAACAAAAGCTGGGAAGGTTACGCGGGTGGTGTCCTATTTGCGCTTCTATTCTGTCCACTATTTGCCCTGTTCTGGCAAACGAAAACCGTTGATATTACACCGGTCAAAGGGCTGTTGATCGGCGGCATAATCAGCCTGGTCGGTTTTTTAGGCGACCTGGGCGAGAGTATGTTCAAACGGCATTTTAATATTAAAGATTCGTCAAACCTGATCCCCGGGCATGGCGGTATGTTTGACCGCATCGATTCATGGTTATGGGCGGTTCCCATCGGGTTCTATCTCATACAATTGTGGAAATGATCTCAACGTCCGGGAATGATCCCGGACGTTTTTTGCCCTATCTAAATCACCATTATTCAAAGTCTCCCTTAAGCCACCAGGGTATTAAACTGAAATCATACCCTTCTAGTTCAGGAGTCTTTCATGAAAGCCATTATATTCTTCCATTCCAATAGCGGGCATACCCGCCGGGTGTGTGACTATCTCTGCCGGCAAGTGCCCGGTATCGATTGGGCTCTCGCCGATATGCGTAAGCCGGTTCCAACAGAGCTATTCACGTATGAACTGGTTGGGTTTGCCTCCTGGACGTATTACATGGGCCTCCCGCCCCTGGTAATTGACTTTATTCAATCGCTTCCGAATCAGCAGCAAAAACCCGTTTTCATCATTACCACATACGGCTTAATGGCCGGCAAGAGTTTGAAATGCCTTGAGCAAGCCGTCGGGGCGCGAGGGTTCATGCCGGTTGACGGATTCTCACTGCATACACCCGAAAATTATCCACCCTTTGTCTTAAAAGGAAATGGATGGGACAGCCCCAACGCTCCCGAGCCTCCGGCTTTACAGCAATTCGAGGATTTTCTAGCGCGAATGCGAAACCGGATCGACAATCCCAAAATGGCAAGGAAACCGATCAGTATCGGGTTCTGGAACAGCCTGATGCGTCCCTCATCATTGAAAAAGGTCTTGAAGGATATGGGACCGTTACAGTTGGACCGGGCTCTGTGTGATGGCTGCGCGGCCTGTGTGGCAGCCTGCGCGTACGGTGCGGCTAAAATGGAGAATTCAATTCCGGTGTTTGATACGTCTGCCTGCAAAGCATGCTGGAATTGTTTTAACACTTGCCCAAAGAAAGCCCTCTCTACAGCGCGCGTGAATGCGGCCGGCCAGTATACCGGTTTGAGCCCGGATTTTCTTCAAAAATTGCCTGTGTAAATAGCTCTCGAGTAAAGAAATCGGGCGGTTCATCAAAATCGACAAGATTTGCCACATTTTTCCGCTGAAACATAGATATGAAAACCAACGCACGGCAAAAAATATCACCCCTGTTTCCTTTATTGGAAGCCAGGGGTGATTGGTATTTTGTCAGGATCGACGTATGATCGATACTTACTTGATCAGGTATGACATGGAGATATTTACGGTCAACACCAGTTGGCCGGCAGAGATCGGCGCGGGCTGGGATACGGCCCCCATTCCGCCGCCACCCATACCATACATCTCTTTTACCAGCGGCGTCGATACAGATGATGTGGAAATGTTCTGTACTTCACCGAGGGTCACACCGGAACCTTTGGCCAGTTCTTCAGCCTGTTTGCGGGCATTTTCAATGGCCAGCTCACGGGCTTTGCTAAGGGCAGTCTCTTTGTCCACCACGTCAAAGTTGATGCTGTTGATGCTGTTGGCGCCGGAGCGTACAACCACATCCAGCAACTCGCCCAGGCGTTTCAAGTCCCGCACTGTGACGTACACCACATTATCCACCATATAGATGGTACCGGTCACATTACCGGTGCCAGGTTCATACTGCTGCTGCGGATAAATATTGAAGCTTGTGGTCTGGATGTCCTTTTGTTCCACACCCAGTCCCTTCAACGCGTCCGCAACTGCCTTTGCCTGTTCATTGTTGTCATTGAGTGCCACAGAAACGTTCTCGGACTGGCTGTGAACACCAATATAGACATACGCCACATCCGGAACCAGGAAAACCTGGCCTTCACCGGTGACGTTAATGGAACGGTAAATTGAGCTAGCTTCTTCGGCAACAGGAGCCGCCGTCGCCGCCGCCGGTTTTGATTCCGCGGAGGCAACCGGCGCGGTTGGCGCTACAGCCGGCGCGCAGGCGGCGAGCAGGGCAACCAGAACAAACGCGCTCAGGGAAGTAAACAGTATTTTTTTCATTGATCCTCCAGTGATCTTGAAGTCTATATCCATAGACGACAATGATGGCAGTTTAGTTCCATTTTCCTACAAACTGGCGGAGTATTCTACAATCCGTACAGCCCCTATCGGCAGATCAACCGTGACTTTGATGGCTGACTCATTATCACGGTATGCCGGTGAACTGTACTCACCGTTTTCTCTTGAGTAATCATCCGGGAATGAAACCGCGCCGATGGCATTGTTGACAGAGACTGTCACCGCGGCGCCTTTGGGGACGCGGATCACGATTTCGCCCATAGCTCCGGATACATGATATTCAGCCTCTTGGGAATTCGACACATAAATATCTGACCGGCCCATCGCCTGTTCACAGGTCACTTCGTTAATGGTCAATCCGCGAAGATCAAGACGGATTTCACCCATGGACAGGTTCGAGTTTAACGTCAACTCCGGTTCAGGGTTCACATCGATCTTCCAGGATGAATTCTGTGAAGGCCATACGGCGCCCGGGAACGCGTTATGTGTGGTATCGAAGCTGATTATCGCGGTATCCGACTTTTGTTCCACCGATGGTTCCATCTTCTCGTTTTTCAAAAGATTGAATTCGCCGTCAATAAGTTGATCGTCACCGGATTTCACAGAATCCACAACTACGCGTCCGGCTATCCGTTCAATATTCAATTCCAGGCTGGATTCATTTTTATAGGGTTGGGTGAAATCCATGGAGCGAACAGAACCCGGAAAGGAAAGGTCCGCCAGCCAGAACATTCCGCCGATCAACAGGAGTGCCATGAAGATACCGATCACCGCGCGGGCGATTGTGTGCCGCCCCAGGATGATGTCGATCCCAATTCCAACCAGGATCAGCGGCCAACCTTTGGACAACATATCCCACGCGGAAATGGTCGCGAAACCCAGGTTACCGGCCAGAAGCAAGCCGCCCACTCCGGCGATGAACAGGGAAGCGGTGATACCTTCTCCCTTGATCAATCCATCGAGTCCGGCCAGGATCAACAGTGCCGGCCAGTAGGTTTCCACAAATCCCCAGAAACCGCCCTGGATATAACCGAAATTGGACAGCAAAAGCAACACACCGGCTCCAAGAAGCAACAGAGGGAAGAATAGCCCGCGGCGCTTCCGCTCATGACGATTGTTTTCTTCAGGTAAATTCTCAGACATTATTTATCTCCACGCAGAGCGCGCACCACAAAGATGGCGCCAATACCGATCAAAACGAGCGCCCACATGACGCCCTTATTCGCCCAGTAAAACCATTCCGGCTGGATCTCTTTGACCAGAAAGAAAACACCCAACGTGACCAGAACGCCGCCAACTAATTTCATGGCATCCATATTGGGTTTGCTGGTAGCCTGAATAAAATCATCGCGCATCTGACCGGCACGGTACGACCAGTCACCCTGTACATTTGGTGATTCATTGGCCGAAGGGATGATCACCCACAGGATGATATAGATCAGAAGACCGGAACCGGTCATAAAACCCAGTACCAGAAAGATCAATCGAATAAGGGTGGCATCCAGACCGATCCAATCCGCGATTCCGGCGCACACGCCGGCCAGAATTCGCCCATTAATAGGACGGACAAGACGATTTTGCATAATACTTCTCCTGATTTAGTGTCTGATAATAGCTTTAAAAGTTAACACAACGCCGGCGATGATCATGGCTGCCGGTAAGATAAGGGTAGCAAGTTGCGAGGCTGACGCGATAAAGAGGAATCCCATAGTTATCAAAACAGCGGCGGGGATCCAGGGCCATGCCATACGCAGTGAAGCACCGGGAAGCAATGCCACCAGCGCGAAAGTCAAACCAAGACCTATGAAGAAAACACCGCCGGTTTCCATGCCGTTGTCAGTGGTCATCAGTGTAATGGAAGCCAGGGTCAGCATAACGCCAGCCGGGATGATGGCCCACCAGTTGGATGGAACACGCAAATACACCAGCCAAAATGCCAGTGAAATACCGGCCAGAACTATGGGGCCGCCCAACCGGCCTTCAAAACCCGGCGCTACCCAGGGCAATGAAGCCGTCACCCCTACAGAGAAAAGGATGGTACCGGGAATGGCCGCCCACCAGTTGGATTTGGAAACGGCGAAGAAATACAAGAACACAAGGCCGCCGCATAACAGGAGCGCAGGCCCAAATAGCTCTCCGATGGAGATATACCCGAGGTTGGCGAACAGTGTGGCCAAACCGGCTATCAAAAAGAAGATCCCAATGAGAAATTTGCGATTCATATCAACCTCAGTGTATGGATAGTTTTCCCAGGCCGGCTTCAACGGTGATATCCACAGTATTGGCCGCGGTATCATAGTTCGGGCTGCGGAACAAATCACCGGACTTCGGGAAACGGGTCTGATCAATTTCATTCGTGTCAAGCAACGCGCCGGTTAACTTGATCTGTGCGGCAACATTTTGCGGCACATGCACATCCAACCGGGCTGACCCGAATTCAAAGCGGCAGTTCGTTTTCCCAGCCTGCTCCGGAAGGGTGACATCCATATCGTTCGCGCCGGAAGAAATTTTCAACGCGGTGATGATCAGATCATGCAGATCAAGCCGGACCTTGCTGGCGCCGGTTTTGATGTCCAACGCGTAGGCTGTATTGCGGTTGAGCCTTACATCCCATGAAAACCCGCCATCCGGAGCCGATGTGGGAAAACCCCACCACTCATTTTCAGGAACGGAAAGTTTGATGGCTGTGGTTGATCCGGCGCGCGAAATTCGTTCATCCACCCCGCCTTTAAAATTGCCATCCAGTAAATTGACATCGCTGTCCATTGACGTCACATTGATCTCACCGGCGCCGTGGTTGAACTCAACCGAAGCACTCGCGCTTCCATCTGCGGGGATTGTCAGAGAGCGGGTTTCCACCGCCTGCCGGAACGCCAGCGGGCCGACCAGGAACCATAACCCGATAATGATCAATATAGCCGGGAAGAACAATGACAACGCGCTGACCGGAAGAAAACCCAGATTATCCAGTAAAAAGAGGATGCCGCCCAGAATAAGTAACAATCCCCAGAGTATTCCGTTTTTATTCATTACTTTCCTCCATAATTCGTGATCATTTAATCCATATCTCCGCAAAGATTATACAATTTTGATAGTCCATTGACGAATGGGGTCTATTTAGTATAATTAGGGCAATCTTTAGAGAATATGATGAATTTACCTTTTGCTGACTTTTTCACTTGCTTGTGTACCGGGCGGAGATAGAACTTCCGCCGCGGTTATAACTTTCATTCGTTTGTCAAAAACCCAATAACCAGGCCTCTGTTTTATCTCCGCATATTCATATACGTCGAGATAGTTGAATTGTTGCATCCTAAATTATTGAACAGAGGAATTAAATATGAATATCGCAGCCGATGTCACTGCTTTGATTGGAAATACACCGTTAGTCCGTATCAACCGCCTATCCGAAGGGGCCAGGGCAACGGTTGCCGCCAAATTGGAATTCTTTAACCCCGCGCACAGTGTAAAAGACCGTATCGGTTTTGCCATGATAGACGCCGCTGAAAAAGCTGGCAAATTGACTAAAGACTCAACCATCATCGAACCGACCAGCGGTAATACCGGTATCGCTCTGGCCATGGTGGGGGCCGCGCGCGGGTATAAAGTCACATTGGTGATGCCTGAAACCATGAGCCGTGAACGCCGTATGCTGCTCAAAGCCTATGGCGCGGACCTGATCCTTACGCCCGGTCCGGAAGGCATGGGCGGCGCGATCAAAAAGGCGGAAGAACTGGCCGCTTCGGATCCGAAATATTTCCTTCCTCAACAATTCAATAACCCGGCTAATCCGGAGATCCATCGCAGGACGACAGCAGAAGAAATCTGGCGGGATACCGATGGTAAAGTTGACTTCCTCGTCGCAGGTGTGGGTACCGGCGGCACGATTACGGGTATTTCTGAAGTGTTGAAAGCCCGTCGGCCTTCGTTCAAATCCATTGCCGTGGAACCGGACGCCTCTCCGGTGCTTTCAGGCGGGCCGAAAGGCCCGCACCCGCTTCAGGGCATCGGCGCCGGTTTTGTTCCGGAAGTGCTGAACACAACGATCTATGATGAGATCATCCGCGTAAAAGGTGATGAGGCGTTCGCCACCGCCCGCGCGGCTGCCCGGCAGGAAGGTCTGCTGGTGGGAATATCCTCAGGCGCCGCCCTGTGGGCCGCGCTTCAGGTTGCCAGGCGCGAAGAGAATGAAGGAAAGCTGATCGTGGTGATCATCCCCTCATTCGGTGAACGTTACCTTTCTACCCCGTTATACGCGGATCTGGTGGAATAAGGAGGCGGGCATGTTCAAGACAATGCGCAATGACATCCGCTCAGTTTTCGACCGCGACCCGGCCGCTCATTCCACCCTGGAAGTATTGCTGGCTTACCCCGGGCTGCATGCCCTGTGGGGATACCGGATATCACACTGGTTCTGGACCCACCGCATGCTGCTGTTTGGGCGGTTGACCTCTCATTTTGTCAGAAATCTCACCGGCATCGAGATCCACCCTGGCGCGAAGATCGGTGAAGGCTTTTTCATCGATCACGGTATGGGAGTGGTGATTGGTGAGACGGCCGAGATCGGCAACAATGTCACCCTGTACCACGGGGTGACTCTCGGCGGCGTGAGTCTGGAAAAAGGCAAACGCCACCCCACCCTCGAAGATGGTGTGGTTGTCGGTGCGGGAGCGAAAATCCTGGGCAATATCACCATTGGTGAAGGCAGCCGTGTCGGCGCCAACGCCGTGGTCGTCAAATCGGTGCCGCATGACTCAGTGGTGGTCGGCGTACCCGGACAGGTGGTAGTGCGCAGCAAACCGCGCGAATTAGCCCCCGATCTGCACCACGACCGCCTGCCCGACACCATCGGCGCTTCCATCACGTACATTCTGGAACGCCTCGAAAAAGTTGAATCAAACCTTCACGTCCATACCGATGAGAGGGTGAATATCTTCAAAGATGAACCGGAACTGGAACGGATTTTCACCCCGCATACACCCGATCATGGCCTGTGGCGCGGCGAAGATTTTATGATCTAGAGCGAATCAACCGGAGGATTGAGGGGGTCAATATCTTCCGGTTTTTCTTTCTTTTTCCGCATCCCGCCGACGATCATCAATCCGAGGCCCAGAACACAGACCATCACCATGCCTATACCCAATCCGCGGCGGTCGATGTTCTGCAATCCAGCCGCGCCTTCAAACAGTGGACGCTGGGTGGGTGTTGCCGTCTGTGAAGGGGTTGGCGTGATCGTGGGTGTCTGCGTTATGGTTGGCGTGGGAGTATCCGGTTCAGGTGTTGGGGTTTCTGATAGAACCGGCGTGGGTGTATACGGCCCATGGATTTGAAGCTTCTGTCCGATACTCAGAACAGAATTGCCGCTCAGGTTGTTCATGTTGATGATGTCATTGATCTTGATGCCATAGGCAACCGCGATACTCCAGTAAGCCTGGCCCTGCTGAACCTCATGGATCAGAGACCCATCAGGTTGGAGCGTTGCCGTGATTACCGGGTTGACTTTTTCCGCGGCAACCGTGGTACTGGAGACCGACCCCGTTGTTCCATTGGGTATCGTTCCGCCGGAAGTGCCGCCGCCGGATGATTTGCCGCCGGCTGTGTAGGCCACGTCAATCACGAAATACAGACCATTGGCTCCCTTGGCGATACCGCCGCCGATGGAGCGGTATTCGGCGGTGTTATAGGGAAGCAAATGCCACTCATCGCCCTGCCACCAGGTGACCACTTCAGAAACGGATCGGCCACCGCAGTAAATGTTTTCAGTCCCAAAAACGGTGGAGCCCCCGCCGTAACCGGCATTGACCATGCGCTGCTTGGCCGTGGTGCCGCCCGAACCGGTATGCGAGCACACACCGGTGTTGGCCATATATTCGGCATGCGCCTGGGCGGA
>CAYOKC010000142.1:0-2567 GCA_964404415.1 uncultured Leptolinea sp.
CCGGTCTGTTTTTATTGTCGCGGGAGTAGTCAGTTTGTCGCTCGTATTAGGTTCATGGAACCTGCAAACGATCATCCTGTCGTTCACACCCGGCACCCCGGAGCAGGAACAGTTTTCACAATTTATGAAGGACATTCAATCCGGGTTGCAGACCAATATACCCGCGCTTCAATCCGCCACAAGCCTTACCGGTTCTTACCCGGGCGGCTTAAAACTTGGCTCCCAGGCGCCCTTGCAGCAAACGGAAGCGTTTCAGGTTAGAGTCATCGGGTCAACCAATCCGGTATCGCGGTATTACTGGCGTGTGAGGGTATATGACCAGTATATAAATGGCCAGTGGCGTGCGCCTGACTCAGTCAATATAAATGGCGCGTTTCTTCAAAAGGATGAACTCGCTGCTCTCCCATTATTCACGCAGACAAAAATGCAATATATCTGGCAGGGTGGAGACGGGACTATCGTTCCTTACGCTGGGCGTGTAAGCGGGGTGGATATCGCAACCCGGTTTGAACCCTTTTCGGTCAACGCGGCGATGGCAGGAGACGGAATTCTTTTCCCACAAAAACCGTTGAACAGGAACAGCCTGTTGATGGTGGACAGTGCCATTTTCACTGGAAAAGACGTTGACCTGCGTGCCACAGCCCCGATCATTCCGGTGGAAATCCTGGCGGAAAATGTACTGATACCCTCCACAGTATCGCAACGGGTGATTGACCTCGGGCGGCAGTTGGCGGTTGGCCAAACGATGTACGACCGCGTGGAGGCTGTCACCGATTATTTGCGCAATGGGTATGAATACAAGAGCCAGATTTCACCTGTCCCATTTGGGAAAGATCCGGTGGACTGGTTCCTGTTTGAATCAAAGCAGGGGTTTTGTAATTATTTCGCCAGTTCTGAAGTGATCCTGCTGAGAGCGGCCGGTATACCGGCCAGGCTGGCAGTTGGCTATAGCCAGGGTGAGCGTACGGCAGACGGTTATCAAATCCGCATGAATAACGGTCACGCCTGGCCTGAAGTCTACTTTACGGGGATCGGCTGGGTTCCGTTCGAACCAACTGCTTCTGAACCGGAAACGCCGTACTCGTCCGGTGACGGGTCCGCGGCTGACGGCAATCAACAAAATAACCAATCGCGGCAAACCAACGCTCAATCAAACCCCCAACCGCCGGGTTCCACAGATCCGCGGTCTGACGATTCCGTTGATGGTTCACCGGACGAAGCGATTCTCTCCCGATGGGGGTTTCCCGCAATTCTGTTGATTGCGGTTCTAGTTAGCGGCGCGGGGATATGGCTGGGTTTCAGGAAGAATATCTGGAAGAAACCACCACGGCTCTCACGCCTTGTTATGAAATGGCTTGCCGCTTTGCATTGGTCTGTACCGGGTTGGCTGGCCCGCTGGGACTGGTATACCAGCCTTCCAGAAGCGGGCAAACAATACGTGCGGTTGGCAAACCTGGCAAAACTTTTCCGAATGGTTCCGGATACCTCCCAGACACCATATGAAGTACTTGATACTCTTTTGGAGATAATGCCGGAATCTGTTCAGGTCATTTTGTTATTCAAAGCAAGGCTGTATAACGCGCTGTACAGTCCTGATCCGGATTATGACGATGAAACGAGCAGGACTGCCGTAGCAGCCCTGCGAAAAGCCCTATGGAACGCCTTCTGGCGGAAATTAATCCGTCAACCTCAACGTTGACTATTCAACTATCTGGATAACTGAACTACCGTCCACTACAAGAACCTGTGTTCCCAGCGAGAAGCAGGCCGCCAGCGACGGGTTTGAGTGTGACAGCTCAAAGTACCCGTCGGAAAGAAATTTGATCTTTTTAACTACCATTGTGTCAGGATCATAAGCCGTATCGGTCCAGATACCATCTCTCAGCACAAAGGTTCGCGAACCAACGTTCTTAATCGTCTGGCTGGCATCTGATGTAATGATGGGGGCAGATTCCGCTTGCGCCAGACTGTTTTGTCCTTCCGCTTTCTGTACGGCATCCGCGCCAAATGAGGGAGCTGCCGCGGCGCCTTTCATTTCACCAAAGGTCAGTGTTGACAGCCGTTCCTGTTCGACTGCACCCAGGGCAGGTGGCTCGGTCACCAGATACGATGTATAGGGTGTAACAATTCCATATCGGATGCTTAATTTGACGATCTGGTCTACGGTCTCTTTTTCCACACCTTCCAACCGGATGCTGTTTAACAGAGACCCGATCTTACGTGCTGCCCACAGACGAGGCAGGCTCGATTCCGGTCCACGGGTGGACGGGCTTTCTTCCGTGAATGTCATATTCTCATACCGGAAGATTTGCGGCTCTCCGTTCACATTGCCCTTCAGGCGGATATCCGCTGTTCCACCTTCACGGTAACGGCCGGTGACAATGAGTTGTGATCCCTGGAACAGGTCAGGCAGGGGCTGCGGATAGACATCGTATGTCTTGATCCCCGCGAATTCCAACGACAGATCGGTTAATACGGGTGTGGAGATTTTTTCATAAAAACCGGAAAGGATGGAATTAAGATCTTCTTCCGGTTTTACATAGGTACTGGCGCCGTGGTGGTTCTGG
>CAYOKC010000142.1:2577-9523 GCA_964404415.1 uncultured Leptolinea sp.
GGTATCCACGTCATACCCCACGCCGAATGGGAAAAGCCGGATATTTTTACCCGCGGCATCGGCGAAATTGGACAGGATACGGCGGCTGTCACGGGTGCCGACGGTTGGCAGCCCGTCTGTGAGGAAGAGAAGGTAAGCGGGGCGGTTAATCTCTGCGGCTTCAGCGGCGCCAAGCAGGGCACGGTTGATATCGGTGCTGCCGCCCGCGCTGATCGAATCCACCCAATCGATGGCTTCGGACGCGTCCGAAGCCGGTGACAGACCGGGCGCGAACTGTTCCACGCCGCTGCTGAAAGTGGTGATATGGAAGCGGTCAGCTTCTCCCAGATGCGACAACACATATTTGGCGGCTGATTTAGCCTGCCGCATCTTTTCCCCTTCCATGCTGCCCGAACGGTCAATAACCAGCAAAATATCTTTGACTGTGTGCTCCACATCTACATCAGGCCGCGGGGCGGCTAACAACAGGAAAAAACCATCCGGATCAGACGGGTCACGTCCGTCACGGTAGGAAAACAGGTGCAGGGCTTGTTCATCTCCGAATGAGTAGAACAGGTCAAAGTCGGCATCGGGTTTAATTTCACTGGCTTCATAGCTGGCAAGTGTGTTGTTTTCATCTTCGCGCAGGATGTCAACTTCGTGGGAGGGTGAATAGACCGCGCGGATGGGTTGGCCGGTTTCGATCTCCACCGTCACTGAAACTTTTTCCAGCGGTTCAGCCGAAAACTTCTCTGTGTTCAACGGGTAACTGTATTTCACAAGTCCGCCATCGGCTGTCAATGCCTGAGTGTATTCCAGTTCCACCCGGCGGCTTTCACCGGGACCAATGGGAAAGATACTGGCCTGTACCGCTCCACGATCCATGTACTCCAGCAGGGCGGGGTCGCGCATACTACGGACAATATCTTCATACGTCTGGCGGGCTTCCTCTGCTGTAAGCACTTTGCCTTCAACCGGTTTCCCGGCAACCCACAGGGTGAAGTTTTGTACTACAGCGTCAGACGGCAGCGGGAAGATATAGGTGCCTTCGACAGTTGTGTTTCCGGTATTGACGAAGGTCTGGTCAACATGGGTAACGGCCAACTGGTCTTTAATTTTCACGGTGACAATATGCTCTTTCACCGTTAGAGGTGTTTGTGATATGGGCAGTCTGGGGCAGGAAACCGGGTTACAAATGGGAGGTTCGGGGATGATGATGCCATCCGCTTTAACAGGATTTGTAAAAATGGCCAAACAAACTAAAACAAACACCCATGCTACATTCCATCTTGTTTTCATATCGTCCTCCTGGGCGTTGTAAATATCAATCTATACAAAGGACGATAAAAAAGTGTTTTTTGTTCCTTATGTAGATGAAAAAAACTATAAATGGAACTAACCCAGTAGCCAATTGGCACCAGCCATAATTCATAATTATGAAATCATCGATAAAAGGTATAGGGATTAATCCGGGTTGTCATACCAGTATGTTAACTGCATCCAAGCGTAGCTTTTGTCATTGGCAGACTCACCCCAACCGTTTGTTTTCCAAATTTTGTCCACCAGATCTACCGCGCAGAAGGAGGTATGTATCCCAAAATCTTCATCGCCCATAGGCTGGTATGTGTAAATACTTCCAGAGGCATATGCCAGTTGATCAAGATCGCTGTGTTCTTTTTTACAATACTCTGGAAGACTGGAGTCCTGGTCTGACCGCCATGAGAAAGAACCTTTAGTAATTTTGACCAGTTGTTGGCACATTTTCGCATGTTCGCCTACAGGTAAAAACTGATAGATCCCATAATCAACCCGACTTTTGTCATTTCCATCTTTAACATCGACAACTACCAATCGTTTATTGTTTTCTTTATTTTTTGTCAGCAGGCTATACCTGAAATCATCATCCGCATTGGTATCATACCGGTTTACCTCCAACACATAATATGAACCTTTGACGTTTGTAAATGTCTTTTCCGCGGTCCCACTTTTTGTTATTGACCCGGTAAATTTTTGTACTAATTTGAATTCCGCAGTGTCAATGACAAGTACAAAAGCTTCAACCGTTGAATAATCACTGGTTGTGTTTCTTAGTTCTAGAGTAAATTCAAATGCGGGTTTTCCATTTTTGGATATCTGTTTTTTCGTACAGATCCAGCCTGCATCATCATCGCCATCTGTAATATATGTCTTGATCAAACAAAGAGGAACCACTTTATCAACCGTTGCCCCTTTGGGCAAGCCAAGGACTGCTTTATTGGTAAGGCCTTTAGTGACACTTACTTCTAATTCATCGACTTGATACCCTATACATGTAATACCCCCTTCTCCACAACCGGGCAGCGATAACCCACTTATGTCTGGATTGGAAAAACCTATTGTTAAAAAACTAACCGACAAGATCACGGCGATGATCAGGATGATGGAGATTTTCATAATTCACCTCCTGATACACGAAACTAACTATTGTGGCGAATGCTCTCAGATTATCGAAAACAATCTATCTTTTTTAGTATAGTATTTTTTCTTCTGTATTTATTAAAAAGGAAATGTTCTCCCTACCCGGATTTAGCAAAAACCGATATTTTATGTTGAATTCAGTTTATTGGGCAAATCGAAAGAGAAGAAACCTGATTGTTGCCTCCACAGTGATTGGTACAATCCCTTATTATTTATCAAGTCAGAGTGACATCCCCTCTGTGAAATTTTCCCGGCATTAAGAACGATGATCTCATCATACAGTTCCATACAGATAAGACGGTGAGTGGATATTACACAGGCCATTCCTGCGGTTTGTTGAAGTAGTCTCTCCAGAATTTCACGTTCGGTAGCCAGATCAAGGTTGGAGACTGGTTCATCTGCCAACAAGATAGGGCGATTCAGCAGCAAAGTTCGGGCCAATAATAACCGTTGACGTTCGCCTCCGCTTAATTGACTGGCATCGTCCCCCAACCAGGTGTCCCAACCTTCCGGCAGCGTGGAGAACCATTTTTTCAACCCAACCTTTCGCATTATCTTTTCAAACTCATCTCTATCTGCGCCGGACAATTTCAGGTTTTCTGCCAGAGTCGCGGAAAAAAGGTATCCATTCTGCGACAAAACTGCCTGGTGGGATCGAATTTCTATGCCGCTCAACAAATTATTATCAATCCCATTCCAGAAGATCATGCCTGATGAAACCGGAAGAAAATGCTGGATCGCTTTGATCAGTGTGGACTTTCCACTACCGCTTGGACCAACCAACGCAACTTTACGGCCGGGTGTGAGAGTCAGGGTGATGTCAATCAAAGCAGGGTTCTCTGCGCCGGAGTAGGTGAAGTTCAAATGCCGGATTTCGAGTTCGCGGAAATCACCGGCGTCCTGAGGAATAACGGGTTCTGAGACCGGTTGTGGACGGTCCGCAATGGCGAATAGCCGCCGTGCAGCAGCCATGCTGACCTCGATCTTCGCGGAAGCCGCAGGCAGCAGGTTTACAGGTTCAAAGCCGGCAAGCGTGATCAACGCCAGAACAGCCAGCGTTACCCCGTCAATGCGGCCGGAACGTACAAGGGGAATTGCGAAATAAAGAATCGCGACCAATGTCAGATTGGATAACAGGATGCCCAGTGCCAGCGCGGACGAGTGCGAGGCGGCCAGTGAAAGGTTTGCCGCGAATGCTTTTTCAGATTCAACGCGCACCTTCATAATATGGTTATCCGCCGAGTCAGACATCAATAAAGTTCCAGCCCCGTTCACAGTATCAACAGCCAGCGCAGAGAGTCTGGCTCTTGAGGCGACAACGGCTTCAGCACGGGGTTGGCTTAATGAGCGTATTTGAAGAGATAATACCAGGCCGGTGAGGATCAGACCGGATGCCAGAATGGCCGCCAGAGTAACAGAGTATTGCAGCGTGAACAGGCTAATGCCAATGGTGACCAGCGCCGCGGATAGCGGTGGCGCGATCCCCCGCACATAAAAATCTTCGAGTGTCTCAACATCCTGGATTGACCGTGCCAGCAGGTCACCGGATTTCATGTCTTCAATGCCGCCCGGCACAAGTGGTTCAATAGATTGGTAGAACCATGACCTGATATGTCCAAGCAAACGGAAGTTGACGGAGTGCGAGACCAACCGCTCCAGATAGCGGAAGGCCCCCCGCGTGATGCCAAAGGTGCGCACCCCTACGATGGACACCTGTAGAACCGCGATAGACGGGTGCAAAGCCGCCGTGGCGATGAGATAAGCCGATGTTCCCAGCATACCCACACTGGCCGCGGTGGTGGCCGCAGAAAGCAGGACTGAAAGACTGATCTCCTTGAGGTAGGGCCGGGCAAAGGCGAGCTGCTTACGGATAGTCGTGTCGGATCGGGTGTTCATCAAAAATTCTCCCCGGCAAACAGACTGGCATACCCGTCATCACATTTTGAGAGATTATTGTGACTGCCGCAGCAGGTAACCCGGCCATTATTCAGCATAACTACCTGATCCGCCTGACGTGCCGTCTCTTTGCGGTGGGCAATGACCAGACAGGTTCTTCCACGCATCAGGTTCCGGATGGTCTGGTTCAGGTCGGCTTCCAGAAGGGCGTCAAGATGGGATGTTGGTTCGTCCAGCACAAGCATGGGAGCGTCTTTCAGGAACGCGCGCGCCAACCCGAGTCGTTGCGATTGCCCGCCGCTGAATCGGAAAGCATTTTCGCCAATGGGGGTATTTAATCCTTCGGGGAGAGTGTAAATAACATCAAAAAGACGCGCATTTGTAAGCGCCGCTTCCAGTTCGCTGTTTGACGCGGCAGAGTTCGCGATTCTCAGGTTTTCACGCACGGTATCGTTAAAAAGCACCGGCTGCTGGTCAAGATGGGCGATCCCGGCACGCCACTCCTGCAATGGGATGGACTGGATGTCAACATCGTTGTAATAAATCGTACCGTCTGATGGTCTGATAAACCGAAGCAGCAAGGCTGCCACTGTACTCTTGCCTGAGCCATTCAAACCGACGAGCGCGGTGGTTTCGCCTGAACGCATCTCGAATGAGACACGGCTGAGGGCTTCTTCAGTCCGGTCAGGGTAGGTGAAGGAGATATTGTCAAACCGGATGGTGAATGGGGCTGCGAAAAGGGCTTGAACGGGTTGTCCAACCCCTCCTGCATCCGATTCCGGTTGGTCCAGGATCTCAAAAATCCGGCGTGCCGCGCTGACCCCGTTCCGGGAGGCATGGAAGCGTGCACCCACCTGTCTCAGCGGCAAATAAAACTCGGGGGCAATTACAAGCAGGAAAAACGCCTGACGAAAGTCAATCTGCGCGTACAGGAGCCGGATACCGATCTCCACTGCGATGACAGCCACGCTGAGGGTGGCGGCCAATTCCAGCACGAGGGCTGACAGAAAGGAGATCCGCAACACCCGCATGGTCGCCTGCCGGTAACTTTCGCTTACCCTGTCAAGCCGCGCGGTGTGCTCATGGCTGCGTCCCAGGTTTTTAAGTTCAGCGATCCCCCGAAGGGAATCAAGGAAAAAGGCGCTCATCCGGCTGAATGTACTGTATTGCCGGCGGGTAAGCGCTTCGGTTGTTTTTCCAACCAGAATCATGAAGATCGGGATCAAAGGAGCGGTTAATAACAGTACAATGCCGGAAAGTGTATCCAATGGAAAAACAACCGCCAGAATTCCCGCAGGTAAAACAGCCGCGATGATCAACTGGGGCAGGAATTGGCTGAAATAAGCGTCAAGGGTATCTATGGCACCGGTCAACGCGTAGGTGACTTCGCCGGATTTCTGTGTATCCAGATAGGCTGGCCCGAGCCGCAGAATTTTTTCTGATAACGCGATCCGTAAACCTGACCGGATCTTTTCGGACAGGATGGCGGCCGTTTGCTCGTGAATGAAGATCAGTACAGCGCGCAGTAGGATAATGATGATCAGTGAGTGAAGAACCGGTAAACTCTCTCTTAAACCAGCACCATTCAAATGGACGTTATCAATTATTCCTGAAAGAAACCAGGATTGGAGGATGATCAGACCACCGGCCAGGATGGCGGTGATGGTTACCGCGAGAAATATCCATTTTAACGATATGGCAAGGGTGTTCAACCGGTGTTGGATCGACATGGCTCTATTGTGCATGAGGCGTCGGTATACGTCAACCAACTATGTGCAGTTTGATTACATTGAAGTGATAATTCTTGATGATAAATAAACCAGCCGGAGATAGTTATCCTCCGGCTGGTTTATCTGACCCCGATAATTGGTTACGATGGCTGAGTACCGGGTTTCAGAGTTGGACGGGGATTGGCTTTTCGGAATTCTTCGCCGGAAGCCCGCAGATCCCCAACCGCCGCGGCTAAGGCTTTACGTACATTCTGATTGCCTTTGTGGATCGCTTCGACGGTTTTTGTTGCCTGGTCCCTGTCAGTTACTTTGCCATCAACATCAAACCCGACATGTTCTCTGATCAATTTCCCTGTTTTATCGTACTCAAGACGGATCTCGCCTATTTTGGTGTTGAAGTCAGCCAGGGCTCTTTCGAGGGAAGCTGTATCTTTTCCGTTGGCTTTCGCCCGGGCGATCAATTCGGATAATTTGCTGGAACCTTTTACCGCTTTGGTGATCATCTCTTCCTGATGTTCATGGGCCTTCTGCTCAATTTTTAATGTCTGGTCCAGCGGTCTTTTCTCACCCTGGGGAGCGGTTAGCGGTGGCGTTGTATCGTCCGCAGGCGAATTGGCGAGCACGCTTCCAGCAGGGATCAGGCTGAAAGCCAGGGATGTCAACAGGATAACCGAGATAAATATATGGGTACTGGTTGAAAATAGCTTTTTCATTTCTTCTCCATTTCTACTATTTTTATTGTTTCAATCGATATTGTAGGAATGGAGCATCATGCGCGTATTTTAAAGGTGTAATGTATGTGTAAATTTTTCCGGGAATTTACACAAAAAAAGAGGCTGTCCCAAAAGTGAGGGGCAGCCTCAAAAATTTAATATAATGGGGGA
>CAYOKC010000143.1:0-9422 GCA_964404415.1 uncultured Leptolinea sp.
ACGTTCCTGTGGAATCGTTCACGAACCCTGCCACCTCCGGGCGGGTTACTAACCCGCCCCTACGAAGGACGGGGAATATATGGTTGGACTCGCGACCGGGCCAGGCAAGCCGCGTTCCCGTGGACGCGCCCCCAATCCTGCCACCTCCGGGCGGGTTACTAACCCGCCCCTACGAAGGATGGGGAATGTGCAACTGGATGGATAACAAAAAAACCGGCTGACCTGTCTGGCCAGCCGGTTGGACACATATCCTTGAAACAATTAAAGTGTGAAACTGGCCGTGGAAGCCTTCATTTCGCGGGCCATCATCTCCAGCTTCTCCACAGAATCCGCGATCTGCTGTACCTTCTCGTTGACTTCCATGGTGGATGCGGCAATCTCTTCAGAGGATGCCGCGTTCTCCTGGCTGAAAGCGGCCACGTTTTCCATGATCCGCAGGGTATCGTCGGCATTCTGGCTGATCTCTTGCGATGAGGCGGTATTTTCCTCGATCACAGCGGATACCCGTTCAATGGACGAGTTCAGCATTTCCATCACGTCAACCATGGCAGAATTGGCCTTGCTGGCGCCAACGGACTGTTCCTGCATGTCGGCGGCAGATTGAACGAGCAAATCCAACGCCTTGCCCGAATTGGCTGCCAGCGTACTGCCTTCAGAAACACGCTCAATGGCCGTTTGCATTGACTTGACAGTCTCCGCGATGTTCTTTTGCGTGTTCTGAACAATGGTGCTGATCTCATGGGTGGCTTCGCCGGATTTTTCCGCCAGCTTGCGCACTTCACCGGCTACCACGGCAAACCCGCGTCCCTGTTCGCCGGCTCGCGCGGCTTCAATGGCCGCGTTTAGTGCCAGCAGGTTGGTCTGGTCGGCAATATCGCGGATGGTCTCCACAATTTCACCGATCTGTTGGGAATATGTATCCATTAATTTGATGGAAGTCGCGGAGGTCTCAACTGCCTGCTGGATACTGATCATCTGATCCAGAGCCTGCTGAACCGAAGCGGCGCCCTCGCGGGCTACCTTGACGGAGTTATCGGCTGTGCGGGTGACGCGGTCGATCGCATGTGACGTCTGCCCCACCGCGTCGGCGATCTTGACGGATGCCTCAACAGCGCTTTCTGCCGCGCTCGCCTGTTCCAGCGCGCCGCGGTTGATCTGCTGGATATTATCCACGATCGTTTGCACGCTGCCGTTGGCACGGTTCATCATGGCGGCTTCGTCACTGACGGACTGGGTGATCTGCTGGATGGTAAGCGCCACGGTATCGGTGGCATGCCGCGCGTTGGATGACATCTCTGTCAGTGATTCACTGGCTTCCAGTATCTGGTTGACCCGGTCGATCAGCAGGATCATTAAGCCGCGCATGCTGCTGGTTTCAGAGTTAAAGGTAGCGAATGGCATCCCTTTGGCCGAAAGTTTATTGATGGTCTTATTTATCTCAGAATCCGCGACCATCACGCCGATAGCCGTGTAGCCTTCGGCCGCCAGTTTCTCAAGATATGGGCTGTAAAATTCAGCCTCTACAGAAACACCGTTGGCTGTGCGCACGCCCGGCGGGATCAACCAGTCAGCCCGGGCATTCAGCGCCTTCAAATCTTTCGAAGCGGCTTCAACACCGGCACGAACATCATCAAAAAACGTAAAATCCGCTCCCACCATGGCGATCTTGATTGGTTTTGAGTTTCCGGTCACCATAGGTTGTGGGCGTGCCGCGATGGCTTCAGTCGATTGAACGGCGCCCTGGTCGATCTTCCAGTGGTCGTTGATGTTTTCGCGGGTGACAATATCCGGCGTGATCAACAACCGGCCGGCGGGGGGATTCCATCCGGCAGTGACATGGTTGAACAGGTGTATGACCGTATCATACCCCTGCGCGAAGGGATTCTGGCACACGCTGGTACTGATGATGCCTTCCTGGATCAGGCGGGCAATATCATCGGAAAGGTCATGGCAGATAAACTTGAATTTGCCCTGCAGACGGTTTTTCTTGATGTAATTCACCATCGGCATGAATGATTCAATATCGGTTCCATAGAAACCGGTCAGATCGGGGTGCTTTTCCAGCACAGACTGGATCTCGCCCATGATCTGTTCTTCAGACAGCCCGGATGAATCGATAATGTGCACCACCCGCGTTCCCGGGTAGTTGGCTGAGAGTGAGGTGCTGAACCCGTTGATCCTCAGCTTCAAGTTATCCTGGTGCAGCGCGCTGGCCAGAAGAACCTTGGCTTTTCCGCCGATCATACCGCCCATAGCCTCGCCGGCTGCCAACCCTTCCTGGAAGGAATCGGTGCCCTTGTAAAACAGGCGCTGGCAGGGCTCGTCGACGATCCAGTTGTAAGACCGGGCGCATTCCCGCAGGCTGTCAAGAATGGCGTTCATCGAACGCTGCAACGACTCCCCTTTTGATCCGCCATCCTTTATATCAATGTCCCGGGTGACAAGTTTCACCGATCGGGTCATGTCACCGGTGGTCAGCGCGGTAAGGCCGGCAGCCAGGGCGGGTGTATCCACCCCGGCGAGTGACGCGCCCATTTCCACGGCGTCACGGTTGCCATTGCGGGCTTTTATCCCGCTGTTTCGAACGATCAGGCTGATGACCGTTGAACCAACCGCCCCGGCTACCACCAGAACGCGTGAAAGCCATAGAACGGTCATAGAAGGAGACCCGCCCGCGAGGGTGGTCTCATGGAGATACAGGCCATAGAGTGTGATGAGGATGCCAAGTACGGCCAGGACGACTGGAAGGTTTCCAGCAAACAGAGATTTCGAGTCACGTTTCATCGTAATGTTCCTTCATCTCTTATCGCCCCTATTGTGAAGTTTTCTTCCTCCAAAAAATAGGTATGTTGTCTGACAATTACCAGTATAAATAGGACGAAATGAACCGTCTACATACTTTTCTTAATCACTTTATAGACCGAATGTAATTTATATTAAATTTATTTTTATTCTGTTTTACGGCTGACCGGCGGCTTCACAGGCGATCGCACCCAGGGTGGCTGCCAGCTTCCCTGCCAGTATCATTTCACCTTCGGGGGTGAGGTGGATGGCGCTGTTGGTAAACTGGTCCATGTTGACGGCATCCCAGGCATCGAGATACGTCCACCCGGCTGAATCAGCACGGCGGGCAAGCCCATCGCGGTACGTGTCATACGCCCAGCGCGGGTAATAGAAGTTATAGCGCAGTCCGCTGTTTTCCCCGTTGGAGATCAGTATCGGTTCGTTGACCAGCACCACAGGGAGGCCGTTATCACGGGCGAGGCTCATTCCTTTATCCAGAACATCCCAGGCCAGCGTGCCGGCTAAATCTCCGCCGGGTTGGATGCCGTGGTAGGTTTCGTCCGCTTCCAGGTCTATATCCGCCTTCGGGTAATTGGCCGGGTAGTCCTGGTCAATACCGGTGGCTGCCCAGGGGATGCCGTAGAGTTGCAGGCGCGCCCAGTCGGCAAATTCACGGCGCCGGCCGATCAGTGTGGTATCCCAGAATCCGGTTGACGCGGCATCCGGTTCATCCCCGCCGAGTACGGGCTGTACCAGCGCCCGATTATTATCTGCCAACGGTGAGGCGAATTGTTTGTCAGCCGGAAACGCTTCCAGCGAGGTGACCCACACGGCCAGGTCAGGGTTTTCTTTCAGGGCGCGTTGCATGATCAGCACGTCTTTGGTCAACGAGATGGTGGGATACCCCAGGTTATAGAAACGCGCCGGCTTGCCGCACAGTGACAGGTTCATTGAATTCAACCGGCCCGCAAGGGTCTCTTCGGGTTTGAGCAGGGTGCCCCACACTGACGAGTCACCCAGCAGGATGACCCGGTACTCTTCCTTATTAATGGGTTCAGCCGAAATTTCATGCGACGCGAACATCGCCTCAAGGTTATAAAGGCTTAAGTTGTAGGAACGCCGCGGAGTTTCGCCGAACGGCAGCCGCGACCTCCCCGGCACCAAACGGTTATACAATGAAAGCTGCCCGAGGGCGCCGGCGGGGATATCGCCAATGAGCACCGTGAGCAGAAGAAATATAAGCAGACCTTTGAACGCCACGTTGAGCCAGGAGAAATTTTTCACGCTGGCAATTATATGCGATTTTACCTGACGGACGCGCGTCAGCGCATGTCACAGCGTCCGTCAGAGATTTAGCCGGATTTTACGTCCACGCGCGAAACTAACGGCGGATTTTGACGATAATAAAACAGGGTGAATAAAAACCAACCATGAACACTGTCCCTTTTCCGTTTTCAAAACTGACCGGCATGGGCGCGGCATTTACCACAATGTTCGCGCTGTTTTCATTGCTCGCCATGCCGGTTTCGCCGGCGGCGGCAGCCGCGCCAACCCCCACCCTGAAGGCGGATTACCTCTCAACCGGCGTGTACGGACCGGATAACCCGGCTTTCATCTACTCCGGCACCGATTGGGACGTGGAGGATGGATCAGCCACCACGTTGATTGAAAATGCCATCGTGCTGTGGCATGTGACGTTAAAAGAGCCCGGCGTGGTGATTGTTGAGTACCGCTCCTCGCCGGATGCCGGCCAGTTTCAGGTTCAAATTGACGCCGAAGAGACCATCGGTCCGGTGAGCCAGTCAGCCGGTGTCGCGGGCTCGAAGCAATACTGGGTGTCTCCCACACTGAAAGCCGGTACACACCGCCTCTTCCTCTCGAGCCTCGATAACGGCCCCGTGAATTTTACACACGTCGCCGTCGGCCCGGTCGTCAAAGCGCGCAACGCTGTATTTGACAACACGGATCCCGGCGCCATCATTTTCGGCGAATGGACGGAAAAGAACTTCCCGATCGCCTCCAACAAAGGAAAAGCCATCATCTCCGGGGAAAATAGCGGACCGATCTTTGTGGTCTTTGAACAAAAATACCCCGGCTCGGTGAATGTCAACCTGGTTTCCACCAGCGAACACGGGCAGGCAAAGGTTGTTCTGGATGGCATCCCCACGAACTTCCCCTATCAGACCCCCGGAGAACCGATCGCCGTATCCATCATCGTGGGCAAAACCGAACCGGGCCGGCATGTGCTGATGATCACCGGTGACGGCACTGAAAATATCGTCCGGTTTGACGGTTTTAAATTATCTGAAAAAATGCCGGCCAACATGCCGACTATTGACCCGAAGAAAGACCCCGAATCACCGGAGTATATACCGGAGATCACGGTTGACCATCAACGCCCGGCACTTTCTGCCGGCAAATACCACGCCTGTTACCTCTCAAAGGAAGGCGGTGTGGAATGCCGCGGCTATAATGCCAGCGGACAACTTGGCCGCGGACCCGAAGGTTCCAGCCTGAGCATTCTGCCTCTCGCGCCGGTGCATGATCTGGAACAGGGTGTATTGACTATCGCCGCCGGCGGATCGCACACCTGCGCCCTGCTTACCGGCGGTTCGGTGATGTGCTGGGGCAACGGGCAGTTCGGTCAACTGGGAAACGGGATATCAAAAACCGTGCAGAACGAACCGGTTGAGGTGACGGGCCTATCCGGGCCGGTGGTGGATATCACCGCCGGTGAGTATCACACCTGCGCCCTGCTTCAAAATGGAACAGTGCAATGCTGGGGTTTAAACGGCGCCGGTCAACTGGGAAATGGAATCACCCGTGAATTTCTGGGGCGCAATACCCCGGTTGACGTCACCGGCCTGGCCGCCCCGGCGGAAGCCATCGCGGCTGGCGCCAACCATACCTGCGCCCGGTTAATGGACGGTACAGTGTGGTGCTGGGGTAATGATGAATACGGTCAACTGGGTGACGGCACGGTCGTCAAAGGTGTGGCAGTCAAAGGCAAGGCGACTCCCGTTCAGGTAGCCAGTCTTGAAAATGCCACATTAATAGCCGCCGGGGCACGCCATACCTGCGCGCTCACCGGCAAGAGTGTTTTCTGCTGGGGTGATAATTCCAGCGGGCAACTGGGTGACGGCACCACCGAAGCCAGCCCGCTGCCAGTAGCGGTCACCGGATTATATTCCGGCGTTACCACGATCACCGCGGGTGAAAAGCATAATTGCGTGTTAAGCCCGGACCAATCTGAAACGGTCAAAGGTATCCAGTGCTGGGGTGATAATGCCTTCAGCCAGTTGGGCAATTCCAATACAGAAAAATTCAGCAGCGTTCCGGTGGATGTTAACGGTTATGCCGGCGAAAAGGTCAGCATTACGGCGGGTTATGAATACACCTGTGTGCTGTCAAAAGAGGACCAGACGTATTGCTGGGGAATTACCTCCTACGGACAGAACGGCAGCACCACGGATTCCGCTCCGCCCAGCGATATGCTGGAACTCTCCCCCGGAATGACCCCCATCCCGGGACTTCCAGGCCTGCCGGGTAACGCGCCGGTGATGCCGGATGTCCCCACGCCCACCCCTCCCGCGCCGCTGGATCTTGAAACCGGTTGACGCGATACAGCCTGTGGATTGGGTATCATTTCGTAAACATCCATTAAAATGAAAAGCGATCTGTATGAACAGCGCTTTTCTTTTTTTTCAGCAATTTCTAGCCGGTCTTCCCCTCAGTGGCGAAGCCATCCAGGATGTCCTCGCGCGCTTTACCCTGCGGGTGCTGGCACGTGACGATTTTTTCGCACGTGCCGGAGATGTGAACGACCGCCTGGGTTTTGTGGTGGACGGATTGTTTGTGATGACAGTGGAAAAATCCGGCCAGCCCGAGTATGTGAAGAATTTCCTTTCGACCGGCGAATTCCTGCTGGCCGCGTTCGATCCGGCTGCAGAGAACCTCGTCAACATTCGCGCGCTGCGTGATTCGCGCGTGCTGGAAGCCCGCTATTCCGACATCCGGGCGTTGTATACGAAACACGAGAACATCCGGATTCTTTCCGAACGGGGGATGCAGCGCCGCTACCAGGAATTGTGCGACAGGCTGGAGCAGATGGCCACCCTGGATGCCGGCGGGCGGTATGCCCTGTTCCGCGAAAGCTTCGGCCCGCTGGAAGCGGACATTCCGCAGTACCTGGTGGCTTCGTATATCGGGGTGACACCCACCCAGTTAAGCCGCGTACGCCGCAAGGCGGGAATTGGCTGATTTTTATCAACAAATGTAAATGACGCTTTATCCCTCCGCGCGTATAGTTGGGGAAAAATGTGGAGGAATGGATATGTCAGATCAACCGGTTTCTGATGAAATGGCGGTAAAGCAGGCGCTCAAGGCCGTTCACGGGATGTATATCAAACAACAGATCGGCCTGTTGGACGCGTTAAAAGCGGAGTTCGGGTCAAAGGTGGTGGATGTGGCGCGTGAAAAAGCATCCGGTGATGCCTGCGCGATGTTCCACGCGCTGGCGGCGCAGACGGGGAAGAACTCGATCGACGATCTTGTCGCCGCGTTATGGGAACCCCTGCGCGAAAAAGGGTACGCGTTCACCATGGAAAAAACCGGAGACGGTGTAAAAATGCGTTGTACGGCCTGCCCCTTCGCGGCAATGTACCGCGCGATGGGCGGCGCGGAATGGGGTTTCGCGCTATATTGCGCCGCCGACGCGGATCTCACAAAGGCATTTAACCCGGAGATCGGTTTTAACCGCACGCGGACTTTGATGGAAGGCCATGAGTGTTGTGACCACGAGTATTTTTATGTGAATAAGTAAGTGAATTTTTAAATCGGGATACGCCAATAAAGCATATTTTTCCGGTAGGGTTGATGCCGGCGGGGAATTAATGCGTCAATTCGTATTAGACATGTTTCCCGCCGCATCAACCGTCGGTCTGCCGGGAAACGTGCGGTTTTTTTTTACCTGAACGTGACTGTCATACCCGGGCGGGCGCGGCCCGCCCCTACGCGTCATAATATCGATGCGTCCAATTGTGGTTACATGGTTCATCGTAGGGGCGGGTTAGTAACCCGCCCTGGCATGGCAAAAGCAAACTCGCGTCCACGGTTCTGTGACCGGCAGACAAGAGCGGGCGCGGCCCGCCCCTACACGTCATAATATCGGTGCGTCCAATTGTGGTTACATGGTTCATCGTAGGGGCGGGTTAGTAACCCGCCCTGGCATGACAAAAGCAGATTCGCCATCCACGGGTATGTGACCGGCAGACAAGGGCGGGCGCGGCCCGCCCCTACGCGTCAGAATATCGGTGCGTCCATTTGTGGTTACATGGTTCATCGTAGGGGCGGGTTTGTAACCCGCCCGGGCACGGCAGGGGCGCAAGCGTGTCCACAGGAATGTGACCGGCAGATTCGGGCGGGCGCGGCCCGCCCCTACATACGCGTCAACCGCGGATATTGATAAGTCCATTCGGATTATCCCAATCCGTCGTAGGGGCGGGTTACAAACCCGCCCTGAGATGGCGTGGATGCGAGCGCGTCCACAGAAATGTACCAGGCAGGTCCGGGCGGACGCCGTCCGCCCCTACGCGCGCGTCAACCGCCGGGTTTACTCCGGCTTTTTTCCATCAATCCGGCAGCAACTCGCGCATCTTTGAATAAATGAACTTTGCCGCACGTTCCGGAGCGAGACGTACCAGCAATCCCATGAACGCCGCGTCCTGGCCGACAAATACATGATACTTATCGGCCTCCATCCCGTTGACGATCATCCGCGCCGCGTCAGGCGCCATCGTCATTTTCATCTCCGTCCGTCTGGTGTTGACGTCATCCGCCGGCATGGCTACGCCGGAATTAATCGTGATATTCGTGGCTATCGCACCCGGGTATACAGTTGTTACCCGTACGGGGGTTTCCATCAATTCGGAATGCAACCCGTCCGTCAACGCGTTGACCGCCGCCTTTGACGCGCCGTACACCGTCTGACCCGGCACTGGCAGATAGCTGCCCATGCTGGAAATATTAACTATATGCGCCTCTGGCCGCCGCAACAGGTGCGGCAGAAACGCCTTCACCATGTACAGCGTCCCCCAGAAATTGACATTAAACACTCGCTCAATTTCTTTTTGATCCAGGTCTTTCACACGCACAAAACGCTGGATGATGCCGGCGTTATTGATCAGCCCATCAACCGGCCCGTGAATTTTCATTACGGCATCGGGCAGCGCGTCTACCGCCTCACGGTCCGCGATATTTACCACATGCGTTGACAGATGATCTTTATTGCTGCCAGCCAGACTGACCGTTTCCGCCAGGGTGGTCTCATTGATGTCCACCGCGGCCACCCGCGCGCCTTTTTTCAGCAGAAGCAGCACCAGTTCACGTCCCATGCCGCTTCCGCCGCCCGTCACCACGATCGTTTTACCCTGTACTTTCATAGGATTCTCCTGAATATACTTTATTTATATATATACCATCCTATTTGTATGATTTGCATTAGAAGGAGATACTCCGTACATGGTTGGGTGTCTACTTTGTCGTGTTGACCGAATTGGTATGTATTTACATCGTTTGCCGTAAAGGCGGGTTAATAACCCGCCCGGGCATGGTAAAAGCAGATTCACCATCCACGGGTA
>CAYOKC010000144.1:0-9358 GCA_964404415.1 uncultured Leptolinea sp.
GGTAGGCATGTGAAAATTTGATTGTACCCAGTTAATAATAAAACAGGATGACCTTCTGGTCATCCTGTTTCTTTTGCAGAGAGAGGGGTTTAAGCGGATTTTGCTTTTCCAGCCACTGCTGCAAATGCGTTTGGATCACGAACCGCGAGGTCAGCCAGCATTTTCCGGTTGAGGGAAATACCGGCGGTTTTCATACCCGCGATAAGGCGACTGTATGAAAGTCCATTGATCCGGGCTGCCGCGTTGATGCGGACTATCCAAAGCTTGCGGAGATCGCGGCGGCGAACGCGGCGATCGCGAGTGGCATACCAAAGGCCCTTCAGCATGGTTTCATTCGCGCGGCGAATGAGGCGATGGCGGCTGCCGATCGTGCCTTTGCTTAATTTCAACATTTTTTTGTGGCGCAGATGACCTTTAGGGCCACCTTTTACTCTAGCCATAACTTACTCCTTTGCAAACCCCTGGGCGTCGACTTTCGTCAGTTGGAAACACCCAACGGCCGCTCCAAAAATGATAGACGATTGCCCTTATTTCATGTTGGGGGCGAGGCGGCTGACGCGTTGGACGATCTTCTCGGCCTTCACTTCGACCATCTCAGACAGCAAGGCCTTTGTGCGTGTGGAAGTGCGGCGGCGCAAATGGCTTTTGCCACCCTTCGTGCGCATCAAAGTACCGGACCCGGTAAGGCGGAACCGTTTGGAGGTTGCTTTATGGGTCTTGAGCTTGATCTTACCTGCTTTAGCTTTGCGTGGCACAGTATTACTCCTCTCTGCAGAATCAACCAGAAATCATAAGGAAATCTGGATATTGCAAACAGTAATTTTACCCTATTTTTCTGTAGTATCGCCTTCGGGTGCGGAAGCTTCACCGGTTTCGGATTTTGAACCTTCACCGGCGGTTTTCTTTTTGCCCGGTTTCGCTGGGCTGAGGACCATGGTCATCACACGGCCTTCAATGGCAGGTACCTGTTCAACAATTGCCGCATCCGCCAGTTCAGCAGCGATTTCCTTTAAATCTTCCAGCGCGAGTTCAGGGTAGGTGATCTCACGGCCGCGGAACCGTACGGTTACGCGAACCTTCATTCCATCATTGAGCCAGCGTCTGGCATCTCGAGTTTTAAAGGAGCGGTGATGTTCGTTTGTTTTGGGACGAAGGCGGATCTCTTTGATCTCAATTTTGGTCTGAGCTTTTTTCGCTTCGCGTTCCTTTTTAGTTCGTTCATAAAGGAACTTTCCGAAATCCATGATCCGGCAAACTGGAGGGGAAGCGTTTCCAGAAACTTCAACCAGATCAAGTTCTGCTTCACGGGACATACGCAAAGCCTGATCTATTGAAACGACTCCTACATTCTCTCCATTTGCTCCGATCAACCGAACTTCAGGTACCCGGATTGTTTCATTGACTCGAAAATTGTTGGCGCTGATAGTCTGCTCCTGTTAAAAAAGAATTAGAAATATTTATGAGAAATCGACAAAATCATACCATAATTCTGGATTTATCGCGAATAAATCACTGTAATTTCATGATTTTTTTCTCTGAGGTCTGGTTTTTAAAGAGATCACACTACAAATTTTGAGTCATGTTTACAATCTTTTTGAAATATTGTATAGTTACTCGTACATATTTATTGGCAGGTAATTAAGCAAATTTATTGTGAATCGGGGTTAGTATGAGCAGCAGACTTTTGCAACTATTGGATGATGATGTAATTTGTCTTCATCTGGATGCTGATAGCGCTACTGATGTAATAAAGAATCTGGGAGCCCGGTTATTTAAAAACGGTTATGTAAAAGAATCTTATATAGAGGCCACTCTAGAGAGCGAGAAGGTGTTGCCTACAGGGATACCTCTTGAAGGAACCATCAATGCAGCCATACCCCATTCCGAAGCATTGCACGTAATAAAACCAGGTGTTGCCCTGGCAACACTGAATCATCCTGTTATTTTTAAGAATATGATAAAGCCCGAAGAAGATGTCCATGTACGACTGGTGTTCCTTTTATCGCTGGAGCATCCAAAATCTCAAATAGAAATGTTACAGGAAATCGCGGGAGTACTGCAAAAGCCGGCGATAGTTGAGAAATTGATGTCTGCAGTAACCTTTGACGACGTTCGGGTGGCTCTGCTTTTACCTGAAGCAATATAGAACATGGAGGATGCGGATATGGCGGATAATGTGAAGATTGTGCTGGTAGCCTGTGGAACTGCGATTGCCACGTCGACGGTAGTTGCGATCGGGATTGAAGAAGCCATGCAGGAACGGGGTGTGAAGGTTATCACCCAACAATGCAAAGCTATGGAAGTGCCGGCGCTCGCCGGGGGAGTTGACCTGATCGTCACCACAACACCTGTCCCCGGGAATCTGGGAAAACCTGTAATTCAAACACTCGCCTTTCTGACAGGCGTTGGAAAGGACGAGGTGCTGGATCAAATCGAGAAGATTTTAAGAAGTTGAGGTCAATTCGGAGAATTGTCAGTGTGAAGAAGGCTGAAAAATAATCAATGGATATCCAAGCCGTTGTAAGTAGTTTCGGTTCTACTCTGATACTACCTGTTTTTATCTTCATACTGGCATTTGCCATGGGGGCCAGACCGGGAAGGGCATTTAGAGCGGCTGTAACTATCGGAATAGCTTTCATTGGGATAAATTTAGTGATTGACTTGATGGTCAGAAGTTTATCCGGTGTTGCCAATGCCATGGTTATAAATACTGGTTACGAACTCGATATTGTTGATGTGGGATGGCCTTCCGCGGCGGCCATCGCGTTTGGTTCTTCAGTTGGGGTATGGGTTATTCCAATAGCACTGTCTGTAAATCTGATACTCTTATTTACCCGAATAACCCGTACACTCAATGTGGACATCTGGAATTTCTGGCATTTCGCTTTCATTGGTTCATTAGTTACAGCAGCTACTGGAAATCTAATTTATGGTCTTCTATCTGCGGCAATCTCTGCCGCGTTCGCTTTGTTCCTCGCCGATTGGACGGCAAAAGCGGTTCAATCTTATTTTGGAATTCCCGGAATCTCGATCCCGCATCTTATATCGGCGCCGATAGTTCCTATCGCAATACTCGTTGACCGCATAATCGAAAAAATTCCAGGACTTCGAGACCTGAATCTTGACACCGAGACCATCCAAAAAAGATTTGGATTGGTGGGAGACCCGGTAATTCTCGGACTCTTAATAGGGTTGGTATTAGGTGCGATCGGGTACTTTAACACCGGTGACCTTTTTACCGTCTCGACAAAAATACTGGAATGCGGAATGAGCCTGGCAGCAGTCATGCTGTTGCTTCCCCGCATGGTCAAAATTTTAATGGAAGGTCTGATCCCGGTTTCAGAAGCTGCCCGAAACTTTATGCAAAAGAGGTATAACGGCCGTGATTTTTATATTGGACTGGATTCGGCTATTTTAATCGGTTATCCGGCCGCTTTCTCTTCATCGCTTGTATTGATCCCGTTGTTGATATTGATGTCATTTATTCTTCCAGGGAACCACGTTCTGGTCTTTGCCGATCTGGCAATAATTCCGTTTGTCGTGGTGATGTGCGCTCCGGTAATGAAAGGGAATGTTGTCAGGATTATTATTGCCGGTTTGATCATTCTGGGAGGAGGGTTTTATCTGGGAAACAGCATGGCTGATCTATTTACTGCCGCCGCTATTGCCGGTCATTTTAAGATTCCCACGATGGCTGCCGGTGCGGTGAAAATCATTTCCATCGGGGATGGATTTATGTGGCCTCCTTTTTTGTTCACTAACATGGCCGTAAATCTTGGGGGTGCAGGACTCGGTATACTGGCTGTAGGCGTTGCCGGATTATTCTATATGTTTTTACGAAACCCTCACAGATGGGAGATGGCAGCCGGAGCACCCAGAGATGATGATGCCAGATCCAGTCTGCAGTAATAGTTGGTAAACCTGATTAAGTCACGTCATTTATCCTGTTTGTCAGGTTTTGCATGGATTAAGAAGAGCATTGAATTATAATAATCAAAATTTTTGGACTAAACATCCATTGAAGTAATGGTGTTTTCCATTCATGGTAATGAAATAAGGATTAACATCGTATAGTTTTGGACCAGGGTTTTAATAAACCTGTCCTTTACCCAGAGTAGATTATCTGCAGGAGGTAGATTTTGTCTGAAGAGAAATTCATTGTGGCGCATTCGGCCGGGTTACACGCGCGGCCTGCAGCATTGTTTGTTAAAACTTGTAACTCTTACCCCTGCGATATTAAAGTACAGAATGTTACTACTGGCAGTATTGTTGTGAACGCAAAAAGTGTTCTTTCTGTTTTGATCCTGGGTGTAGATCAGGGACATGAAATTCTTGTTTCAGCCAATGGCGAGCAAGAGAAAGAAGCACTGGCTGCGATAAAAAAGCTCATTGAAAGCAATTTCGGTGACACAAATTAAGAATGAATTCCCCGGAAGTCACCGGGGATTTTTTCTTTTGTTTACGCACCGAATAACTGACAAATGTTTTTATACAGTGAAGTTATTAAAATATCTACCTCACAATACATGAGGTTTTTTTAATCGATTAAGAGCACGTATTATAATGATGACTTACAGCCACATATTGTCAGGTTGATTCTGGATAATGGAATTTCAGCATCCAAAATGGCCTGGTAAAGGATAGAGCAGGTGAAATTTCTTTTTCGTTACCGTTTTTTACCTGAAGTAATACTCATTGTTACCGGTCTAATCATAGGATTAAACCTCTTCAGGAATTACGGGGCAAGCTGGGACGAACCGGATCTTTACCGATACGCGGCGCAATCATTACAGGCTTATTCCATTCGTGACCGTGTGGAAAACCAATTCAACCTCAACAGCCTTCTCGGGCCGGATAATTTACGCCTGTATGGCCCTGCTTACCTGGTTTTCGGCCAATTTATTATTGAACAACTCCATTCGATGTCAGTCAATATACCGGCGATTGATCTGTGGCATTTGATCAATTTTCTTTTTTATATTCTGGGAGTTTTATTATTTTACAAACTGCTGATGCGCTGGTTTCCCCCGGCGACATCTTTTATCGCGACATTTTTTTTTGCGACTCAACCGGTGCTGTTTGGAATCTCCTGGATAGATCCTAAAGATATACCTTTCATGGTTCTTTTCATGGGTTCAATATTATCCGGTTTAACGCTTGCTGATTCTATTGAGGCGATCTACAGTACGAAAGGTCATTTTATTGAATCAATAGCCGGTAAACCGGTTTCACAAATCTGGATCAAGAAGATGAGTATTGTGAGTGGATTGCTGGCTTTACTTTCCATCATCGGCTGGGTATTCAAAACATCCATCATTAATTCTCTTCAACAGACTATTCTTGGAATTTATTCGCGCTCTGAAGGTGATCTACTTCTCAAGGTATTTAATTCACTGGCAAGCAACCGGGAAGCCATTCCGCTGCATGCCTACTCAGAAAAAGCGGTTACCATTTTTTCTCAATCATTATCTGTCTTTTCCGCTCTATCAATTCTTTGTGTTCTCCTGACCGTTAGCCTTCACTATTCACCATCATGGATATCAAGTTTTAGTTTGTTTATAGGGAAAACACTCAAAGAGATATTCACAAAATCCCCCAATTCCTCTATGAATTGGAAGATATTCGAGTTGGTTTTAGCGGCTGGATTTATTCTGGGTTTGACAACATCTACCCGGGTGCTGGGGCCTTTGGCAGGCTTATTCGTAACAATAGAATTGTTTCGAAGGTTAAATTGGAAATCCATCCCCATCATATTTATTTACGGTGTGGTCGCGATTATAACCACATTTATCTGCTGGCCTTACCTCTGGCAAAACACAGTCGAGAGGTTCTTCGAAGTCTTCTTCCATATGGCTGAAAACCCGGTAGGGGTAGGCGTTCTATTCCGGGGAAGTGTCTATGATTCTAAACAATTACCGGCCGAATATTTACCATGGCTCATGGGCATAACGCTTACAATTCCCGCAGTTCTTGCCGGACTGGCTGGTTTGGTTGCTTTTTTTGTGGGTTTATGGAAGAAATCGTTAGCCATAGAGACCTGGATTATGGGAGCCTGGTTTCTTGTGCCTTTCGGTTATGTTTTGATCATGCGTCCACCCATGTATGATAATTACCGTCATTTTCTTTTCATTCTTCCCGCGTTTTTCTTCTTTTGCGCGGCAGCCATCGACAGTCTGATGGATCTTAACCATTTATGGATCAAAGCAGCAGTCACGCTCGTGCTGATAATTCCCGGGGTTGTTGGGATCGTCCGAAATCATCCTTATGAATACTCTTATTACAATGAGTTGACTGGTGGTATAAGGGGTGCAGCCGGAAAGTATGAAGTGGATTACTGGCTTACCTGTTACCGTGAACTGACCCTGGCGGCAAATAGTCAAGAGCATGAAGCGGATAACATCTTCGCGGCTTTTATGCCGGATATTGTGCGTTACTACGCGGATAGCCGGTTTCAGATTTTTAAAGCAAACGACCCGGTATATCCACCTGAAAGCCTTGTTTTCTTACCTCTAAGACGTGATGGATTAACCTTATATCATGATCTGCCAGTGGCGTATGAAGTTAAGCACGACGGTGTTACGTTGTGCGTGGCCAGGCGAGTTAATCCGTAACAGTTTAACAGTAGAAAGGGATCGATAATGTCATTTGATTATGCCGAAGGGCTTGGTTTTCTTATAAATCCGAAGAATGTGGCGCATTACGAAAAAGGGAAAGTCATTATTCTTGACCGCCGTGTGTACCCGATGAAGGTGGAGTTTGTGACATGCCATCACTATACGGAGGTAATCCAGGCTATTCGCGATATGGTGACGCAGAGCATGGGTCCCTGGCTGGCGTCTGCCTGTGGGATGGTTCTGGCGGCGCATGAAGCTAAGAACAAACCTGCCGGTGAGAGCGAAGCATTCTTAATTAATGCAGCCGATGAAATTGGTCACGCCAGACCAACAACGTCAGCTTTTCAGGTGAGGCACATGCAGCGAATCCTGAATGTGATACTGCAGGCTTTGCGTGCCGGAGATGATATTGAACAGGCCGCGCTGGATTTTGTTAATAAGATACTTGAAGAACGTTATGAAGAAGACCGTGCCATCGGCGCTTATACCGCAGCCATGCTGCCTGACAGGGTCCGGTTGTTGACGCAATGCTTCGCGGAGACTTATATTGGATACACATTGCTGGAAGCGCGCAGAGCTGATAAAGAGATTTCTCTGATCTGCCCTGAAACCCGCCCTTTTTTGCAGGGGGCACGGTTGACAGCCAGCATGGCTCGCGAGATGGACATTCCTGTTACTGTTGTAACGGATAACATGCCCGGTTTTATGATGTCTCAGGGGTTGGTGGATGTATTTGCCTGTGCCGCGGACGTGGTTACCCTCGACGGGTACGCGGTTAATAAAGTAGGCACTTTTCAACTGGCAATGGCAGCGCATTATCACAAGATCCCATGCTATATCCTGCGCAATCCATCACTCTCTGAACCGAATATCAAGGATGTGAAAATAGAAATGCGGAATCCGGAAGAAAGCCTGAGATTCATGGATACCAGGACCGTAAAAGAGGGTGTTCAGGGTTTTTACCCCGCGTTCGATATAACTCCGCCAACATTGATCAGCGGTGTAGTGACATCGAAAGGCGTTTTCTCACCATTCGATCTTAACAACCATTTTGTAGCCGTCAAGGAGTTGGTCAACGAGTGTGCATGAGCAAAAAATAAAGCAGCAGATGTCCTTCATATCTGACACTGGTGATTATCCATGCTGCTCCTTGCATTTTTGATAGGCGTTTGCTCAAAATGGAACATTGTACTATCCTAATACTGAAAGACGATTTTTTTTCGGCTTTTATTCTTTTTTTGTTCAATCTCGTGTAATAAAGGATGACGTATGGAATTGTGCCTATATGGGGAAAGGAGGTTGCTGATGAAGTTTTATGCCAGTGAAAAGGGGCAGGGATTAGTTGAGTACGCACTAATTTTTGTTCTCGTTGTTCTTATCGCATTTGTTTTGCTCCCGTTGTTTGCTCCCTACCTGACTTCAGCCTATAACATGGTGATTAACAATTTGTAGTACTACCTTCTTTTCAAGCTGAAGGCAATCCGATACCCGGACTGCCTTCTTTTTTTTCTGTTCCGAGAATTTATTAACAGGTTAATAAACATGGAAACAAAAGACACACTCTCCCCGTTAAAAATCTGGGTGATGGCCAGCCGTCCGAAAACCCTTCCGGCTGCCGCCGCGCCAGTAATCGCCGCCAGTGCTCTGGCATGGCATGACCATTATTTTCGGCCAGGACCGGCCATTGCATGCCTTTTGACCGCGCTTTTTTTGCAGATTGCTGCCAATCTGGCAAATGATCTTTTCGATTTTCAACACGGCACTGATACTCCGGACAGATTAGGCCCTTTGCGGGTCACACAAGCCGGGCTACTCACCCCCAGACAGGTGAAGATCGGATTGGCGGTTTGCTTTGCCATATCCTCATTTCTGGGTTTATATGTCGCGTTAGTCAGCAGTTGGCATATTCTGCTTATAGGAGTTCTGGCGATTGTTGCGGCTCTAGCGTATTCCGGAGGGCCTCTCCCTTATGGGTATTTCGGATTGGGGGAGTTAGGTGTCTTTCTGTTCTTCGGATTGGCAGCGGTTTGCGGGACCTATTATTCGCAGGCAGTGAATAATTTAAGGGATATTGATACAGATAAAGCCGGTGGGAAGAAAACCCTGTCTGTTCTTTTTGGCGCCACTTTCACAAAATGGGAATATTTTGTGTTGATTACAATGGCCTACCTTATCCCGGCAGTACTCTGGTTTTTCTTTGTTTCATATCCATGGTTACTAATTACATATTTTTCTATACCCCTTGCGTACCGGGCATGCAACCATGTGAACCGGTTGAAGGGGCGTGAATTGAATTCTGTCCTGGCAGAGACTGGCCGAATGGAACTGGTTTATGCCATTTTGCTGGGTATTGGATTAATTATAGGCAGATGATTTTGAGTTTTTTTTGCTCGTGGATATAAATAAAAACTCTGGAGTCTATGCTGAATGACTCCAGAGTTTTTGTTGGAAATTGATTTATTGTGCCGGGACGACGTTCAAGTAGTTGAAAGAGATTGTCATGGGTACTTTTTTGTGAGACATACCGCCAACCCCGACGAGGCCGCCTGACGGGATTTTTGAATCCTGAATGCTGACAACCTGTTGCCCGTTGAGCGACAGGGTTAGGGTGTCTCCCTGACAGCGTCCTTCCAACCGGTTCTCCTTATCTCTAAACAACTCGACAGGCAGTTGCGCGTAAGCAAGTCTTTTATACTGGTCGTAATAAAGGCTTTTTTCGAAGTAGTAAATAACCCCAGCTTTTT